>NZ_LEKF01000029.1:0-82401 GCF_001029595.1 Pseudomonas sp. ARP3 | reverse complement strand
GCTTCGCCGGCAACCGCCTGCTGATCCAGGGCGACCGCCACTACACCTACGACGCCTTCGGCAACCTGACCCAGGAACGCCGCGGCAAAGGCCAGCAACTCGTCACCGAATACCGCTATGACAACCAACACCGGCTGATCGAAATCACCCGGCCCAACGGCCAAACCGCCAGCTACCGCTATGACCCGTTTGGCCGACGTATCAGCAAAACCGTCGACGGCCTCACCACCGAATTTTTCTGGCAAGGCGACACACTTATCGCCGAACACCAAGCGGGCCGCCACCGCAGCTACCTCTACGAACCCGACAGCTTCCGGCCGCTAGTCCTACTGGAAGGCTTCGGTCCAGACCACACCCAGCCCTACCACTACCAACTCGACCACCTCGGCACACCCCAGGAACTCACCACCCCCGAGGGCGATATCGCCTGGTCCGCCCACTACCGCGCCTACGGCGAAATCGCCCGCCTCGACGTAGGCAAACTCGACAACCCACTGCGCTTCCAGGGCCAATACTTCGACGAAGAAAGCGGCCTGCACTACAACCGCCATCGCTACTACAATCCGGATATTGGTCGCTACCTGACGCCGGACCCGGTGAAGTTGGCGGGTGGGATCAACTCCTACCAGTACGCTCTAAACCCTACAGGATGGGTAGATCCGTTAGGCTTAAACACCTGCCCCGGGGGAGACGGTTGTAAGCCAGAGGTAGCTGCTAATGAACCGGCCAAAACTGTAAAAGCTGATGAAGGAGATGCTGTATTACCCAAAACAGGAGGAGCTGAGCGATCAGCTAAATACTCAGCGAATTGGAAAACAGCTAGCCTGAGTGAAAACATTGTCAAATTTGCCGGCACCGATCCAACTGTAACCACAACAGACAAAGGCAAAAAAATATATAAGAACCCTCTAAATGGAATTGAAGTTGTAGAGGACATCAATGGAAACTACTTTAGAATCTACGACCCATCATTGCCGGGATCGAGACGATACTTAAGCCTTGAAGGCGTCGTGCCCAACAACAAGACATCTCCTTCAGGAAAGCAAATGGGCAGAACACAAAGTGAATACAATGAAGCAACCCATTTCAATAAGGAACTAAAACAATGAAGATGATTTGTGTCCCACTCACGCTAGAGGCCATGAGGTTATTGGACATAAATGATTGCCCGGACTCTCTGCTTGAAACCATTCACCTCACCGATGAAGATTATAAAAAACTACTGATCTCTGGCGCAGTGGAAACTATAAATAACACCCTGGGAAAAATAATTGACGACTACGAAGATGAGAGTATCAATACCAACGAGGACCTCATCAAGGCGCTAGCGATATTTAAAGACCACCTGACGCCTGAAAACTCATCAGTAATGAAAAAATTGATCCACCTGAACACAATCGCAATCAAGAACCACACAGGGCTATTTTTCTTCTTTTAGCTTGATACATGTACTTGGTAAATGGTCAATTTCTACCATTTCTCCATAGCGCAACTAAAACATTGAGTTTGATGAGCTAATCACTCGCTAATCCAGCTTTTTTCGAAGTGAGATCAACTAACATTTTTCTTTATCCAACAAATATCTGAGCAGAACGTCACCTACGGGCTTGGTATAGAGACACACTCATTCGACTTTGATGTCGGGACGCATCATGGATGACTGCTCCTGAAAAATCGGAGAGTACAGCATCCGTCATTAGATTTCGGCCTAGAAGGTGGACTTTATGGCGTGCTCACGAAAACACCCACCACCAGCCTAGACCCTGAGCCAAATCCGCAGCACAATCGGCTCACCAAATGAGCCGAATAACCCCTTTATTCGGCTCACGCACCCCAGGCATTCCACCATGGCTCATCCGCACTGGATCTGGCAACACGCCGACTGGCCGCACTTCCACTGGCAACCCGGTCGCCTCGCGCCGTTGCTGCGCGATTGCGGACAAGCCCAGGGCAAGTTGCTGGGCATGCTCGGCTCCGTCAGCCAGCCAGTCAGCGCACAGAATGAACTGGATGCGCTGCTGCAAAATATCCTGACGTCCTCGGCGATTGAGGGTGAACAGTTGAATGTCGGCTCGGTGCGCTCGTCCCTGGCAAGGCGGATGGGCCTGGAAGCGATGGAAGACGGTCAGGTAAGCCGCCGCAGCGAAGGCCTCGCCGAGTTGATGATGGATGCCACTCAACAATTCACCCAGCCGTTTACCCTCGCCCGCCTATTGAAATGGCATCACTTATTGTTCCCGGTCCCGGAAGCGGGCTATGCCGCTCGAGCGCTCAATATTGGATCCTTGAGGGGAGATGAGCCAATGCAAGTCGTGTCGGGCCGGCTTGATCGGCCGACCGTGCATTTCGAGGCCCCGCCACGTCTGGGACTGGAGCAGGCACTGGCGGATTTTCTGGAGTGGTTCGAAACCAGCCGCGATCAGCCGGAACTGGACCCATTGGTACGCGCCGGCGTCGCGCACTTCTGGTTTGTCACACTGCATCCTTTCGATGACGGCAATGGTCGCCTGACACGCGCTATCACCGATTTGGCACTGGCCCAGGGTGAACACCAGGCCATCCGTTTCTATGCCATGTCAGCCAGCATCCTCGAAGACCGCACCGGCTACTACAACGCACTGGAATCCCGCCAGAAGGCCTCACTGGATATCACTGACTGGCTGGAGTGGTTCCTTAAAACCCTGTTACGCAGCGTGCAGCAGGCAATGGCGCGGATTGACCGAGTGCTGGGAAAGAGTCGGTTCTGGCAGCAACACTGCGACCTCCCTTTGTCTGCTGAACAGATCAAGGTCCTCAATCGCCTGCTCGACGGTGATGAGAAGGGCTTCGAACACGGCATCAGCGCAGCGCAGTACCAAGCGGTGGCAAAGGTCTCCAAGGCGACAGCGACGCGACACCTGGCTGACCTGCTGGAGAAAAACTGCTTGGTTCGTCTGCCCGGAGGCGGCCGCAGCACGCGTTATCAGGTCAACACAGAAGGCAAGTGAGACCCCGCTCATTTGCCCAGAATCCCCATGTCTGCTAGTGTCGCGCCGGTTTACCGTCTACCGGAATAGCCGCCATGGCCCGCAAAAAAGTTGCACTCGATTTCGAACAATCCCTCGCTGACCTGCAAGCTCTGGTCGAGCGTCTGGAGAACGGCGAGTTGTCGCTGGAGGACTCGCTGACAGCGTTTGAGCAAGGCATCGGCCTGACCCGCGACTGTCAGAGCGCGTTGGCGCAGGCGGAGCAGAAGGTACAGGTGTTGTTGGAGCGTGACGGGGAGTTGGCCGAAGAACCTTTCGACGCGGAACAGCCGGAATGATCGACGCGTATCAGGCCAGTAGCCAAGCCCGGGTGAATGCGGCGCTGGAACCCTTGTTCGTAGCGCCAAGCCCGGAAATGAATCGCCTCTATGAAGCCATGCGTTACAGCGTGATGAATGGCGGCAAGCGCGTGCGTCCTTTGCTGGCGTACGCAGCCTGTGAAGCGCTGGGCGCGCCGGCCGAGCAGGCCAATGGCGCCGCGTGCGCGGTGGAGTTGATTCACGCGTATTCCCTGGTACATGACGATTTGCCGGCCATGGACGACGACGATCTGCGTCGCGGCCAGCCCACCACTCACAAAGCCTTCGATGAAGCCTATGCCATCCTGGCCGGTGATGGCCTGCAAAGCCTGGCGTTCAGCGCATTGCTGGACCCGCGCCTGAGCAGCGTCAACGCCGAGATCCGCCTGCGCATGGTCACCACACTGGCGCAGGCTGCGGGCCCTGCCGGTATGGTCGGCGGGCAGGCCATCGACATGGGCTCGGTCAGTCTCAAGCTGGATCAAAAAGCACTCGAACACATGCATCGCCACAAGACCGGCGCGCTGATAGAGGCCGCCGTGCAGTTGGGCGCGCTGGCCAGCGGCCATGCGCAGCCTGCGCAATTGGCGGCCTTGCAGACCTACTCCCAGGCCATCGGCCTGGCTTTCCAGGTGCAGGACGACATTCTCGACGTGGAAAGTGACACCGCCACCCTGGGCAAACGCCAGGGCGCCGATATCGCCCGGGACAAGCCGACCTATCCTGCGCTGCTCGGGCTCGACGCTGCCAAGGCCTACGCCCTGGAACTGCGTGACCAGGCCCTGGCGGCCCTGCGACCTTTCGACGCGGCGGCCGAACCTCTGCGTAACCTGGCGCGGTATATCGTCGAACGCCGCCACTGATAACCACGGCCATTACGGCCGCATATCGGCCAAGTTCGGCGCTCCGCGTGGGCAGTTTGCGATGCTTGAGGTAAACTGCCGCCTCTTTCTATACCTATAACGATTCGCCTGATGCCCACGACGTTTCAAGAGATTCCCCGCAAGCGCCCGTCCACGCCCCTGCTCGACCGTGCTGCCACGCCGGACGGCCTGCGTCGTCTGGGTGAAGCCGAGCTGGAAACCCTGGCCGATGAATTGCGCCTGGAATTGCTCTACACGGTCGGTCAGACCGGTGGGCATTTCGGTGCCGGCCTGGGCGTCATCGAGCTGACCATCGCCCTGCATTACGTGTTCGACACCCCGGACGACCGGCTGGTGTGGGACGTGGGCCATCAGGCGTATCCGCATAAAATCCTCACCGGCCGTCGCGAGCGCATGAGCACGCTGCGCCAGAAGGACGGCGTCGCCGCCTTCCCGCGTCGTTCGGAGAGCGAGTACGACACCTTTGGCGTCGGCCACTCCAGCACGTCCATCAGTGCGGCACTGGGCATGGCGATTGCCGCCCGCCTGCAAAACAGTGATCGCAAAGCGATTGCCGTGATCGGCGATGGTGCACTGACCGCCGGCATGGCGTTCGAAGCGCTGAACCACGCGCCGGAAGTGGACGCCAACATGCTGGTGATCCTCAACGACAACGACATGTCGATCTCGCGCAATGTCGGCGGCTTGTCCAACTACCTGGCCAAGATCCTTTCCAGCCGTACGTACGCCAGCATGCGCGAAGGCAGCAAAAAGGTACTCTCGCGTCTGCCCGGCGCGTGGGAAATTGCCCGGCGCACCGAAGAATACGCCAAGGGCATGCTGGTGCCCGGCACCTTGTTCGAGGAACTGGGCTGGAACTACATCGGCCCCATCGATGGCCACGACCTGCCGACCCTGATCGCCACGCTGCGCAATATGCGTGACCTCAAGGGCCCGCAGTTCCTGCATATCGTCACCAAAAAAGGCAAAGGCTTCGCCCCGGCGGAAGTCGACCCGATCGGTTATCACGCGATCACCAAGCTCGAACCGCTGGACGCTCCCGCCGCCGCGCCGAAAAAGGCCAGCGGGCCGAAGTATTCCGGGGTGTTCGGCGAGTGGCTGTGCGACATGGCCGCCGCCGACTCGCGCCTGGTGGGCATCACTCCGGCGATGAAGGAAGGCTCGGATCTGGTGGCGTTCAGCGAGCGTTTCCCGCTGCGCTACTTCGACGTGGCGATTGCCGAGCAACACGCGGTGACGTTCGCCGCCGGCATGGCCTGCGAAGGCGCCAAGCCCGTGGTCGCGATCTACTCCACCTTCCTGCAGCGCGGTTACGACCAATTGGTGCATGACGTGGCCGTGCAGAACCTCGACGTGCTGTTCGCCATCGACCGCGCCGGCCTGGTGGGCGAAGACGGCCCGACCCACGCCGGCAGTTTCGACTTGTCCTACCTGCGCTGCATCCCCGGCATGCTGGTGATGACGCCGAGCGACGAAAACGAATTGCGTAAGATGCTCAGTACCGGCCATCTGTACAACGGCCCGGCTGCGGTGCGCTACCCACGCGGCAACGGTCCGAACGCCGTGATCGAAAAAGACCTGGAGCCCATCGAGATCGGTAAGGGCGTAGTGCGTCGCCAGGGCAGCCAGGTGGCGTTCCTGGTATTCGGCGTGCAATTGGCCGAAGCCTTGAAAGTCGCCGAGAAGATCGACGCCACGGTGGTCGACATGCGCTTCGTCAAACCTCTGGATGAAGCGCTGGTGCGCGAGATCGCCGGCAGTCACGAGTTGCTGGTCACGGTGGAAGAAAACGCCATCATGGGCGGCGCCGGTGCAGCGGTCAGCGAGTACCTGGCGCGGGAGAATATCCTCAAGTCGGTGCTGCACCTGGGCTTGCCGGATGTGTACGTCGAACATGCCAAGCCGGCGCAGATGCTGGCCGAATGCGGGCTGGATGAGGCCGGGATTGAAGCCTCTGTGCGCAACCGCATGGCGCTGCTGGGCCTGTAGAAAACGGGACCAAAGGAATGTGGGAGGGGGCAAGCCCCCTTCCACATTTGATTTGTGCCCTCCTCAACGCCATGGACAGCCCATGAAACACCTGTACTTTGCCTTGCTGCTCCTGCCCTCCCCGCAATTGCTCGCCGACACCCGCGACGATGCGCTGAAACTCCCCGATATCGTCATCAGCTCCAACCGCCAGGTCCAGGCGCGCAATGACAGCAGCGCCGCCAACACGGTGTTCACCCGCGACGATATCGACCGCCTGCAACCGACCAGCCTTACCGACCTGCTCAACCGCGTGCCTGGCGTGCAAGTGGCGCCCACCGGCGGGCGTGGCAGTTTGCCGGGGATCTACCTGCGCGGCACCAAGTCCGCTCAAAGCCTGGTGCTGGTGGACGGCCAGCGCATCGCCAATACCACCTCCGGCGATAGCGGCCTGCAATACATCAGTGTCGATCAGATCGAGCGCGTGGAAGTGCTGCGCGGCTCGCGCTCGGTGATCTACGGCAGCGATGCAATTGGCGGGGTAATTCAAGTCTTCACCCGACGCAACGCCGAGCAAGGCTTACAGCCACGTCTGACCTTGGGCTTCGGCAGCCTTCAGACCTGGCAGCGCAGCCTCGGTCTGTCAGGCGGGGATGAACACACGCGGTTCAACCTGGGCGCAAGCCTGGATGAAACCGCTGGCATCAACTCGACCCACGCGTCCTTTCCCACTGACGGCGACCACGATGCTTACCGTAACCAGTCCCTCAGTCTTAACCTCAGCCATTCATTCAGCGAGGCGCTGGAGGCGGGTTTCAACCTGCTCGATAGTCGGGGCAAGTCGGAGTACGACAACAGTTTCGGCCGCTACGACGCCGCCAGCGGCCAGACGCTGGGGCAAAAGCCCTACACCGATTACACCGTCAGCAGTGCCAGCGGTTACCTCGAGGCCATGTTCAACCCGCGCTGGCAGTCACGCCTGGAACTGGGCCACAGCGAGAACCGCGACACCAAGCGTGACACCCTCAGCGACGACTTCAGTGTGTTCAACACCTACCGCGACTCGGTCAACTGGCAGAACGACCTGACCCTGGACGAACACAACAGCCTGATCCTAGGCGGTGACTGGTATGAAGACCGCTTCCACGGCTCCGCCGCGTTCAGTGAAAACAGCCGCTGGAACCGCGCGGCCTTTGTGCAGCATCGGTTTCACAGCGAGTGGTTTTCCACGGAACTGGGCCTGCGCCGTGACCAGAATCAACAGTTCGGCGCGCAGAACAGTTGGAGCGGCACGCTGACCTTGCCGATCAACCCCGACAATGATGTGCTGCTGAGCTACAGCGAAGGCTTTCGCGCCCCCACCTTCAACGACCTGTATTACCCCAAGTACGGCAATCCTAACGTGCAGCCCGAAACTTCCAAGAGCTACGAATTGCAGTGGCGCAGCCAGCTCAGTGACAGCACTCACCTGGAAGCCTCGCTTTACCGTACCGACTTGAGCGACGCAATCATCGTCGATAGCACGGATATGCCGCAGAATGTGGCGGCGGCGCGTATCAACGGCATGGAAGCGGCGCTCAAGCAGGACCTGTTCGGCTGGCAGGGCAATCTGGGGTTGTCGATCATCGACCCGCGCGACCGTAGCACCGGCCATACCCTGGCCCGGCGCGCACGGCGAACGTTGAGCCTGGACCTGGACCGGCAATTCGATCAGCTCGGCCTCGGCGCCAGCTGGCAGGCAATCAGCAGCAGCTATGACGATGCCGACAATGCACAACGCCTGGGCGGTTATGCATTACTTGGGCTACGCAGCCGTTGGGCGATCAATCGAGAAGTGGCGCTGTCGCTGAAGGTCGATAACGTGCTGGACAAGTCCTACACCCGGGCGCGCTATAGCTATAACGATCCGGCGTTTATAAACAATCAGGATTACCGCGAAGAAGGTCGGGTATGGCTGTTCGGTGTGACCTGGACTCCGGAAATCTGAGGCTCCAGTCACAGGTCCGGCGCAATTACCTGGCACAACCGCCCCACCGCCTCCAGCATCTGCCCACTGGGCCGCTCCAGGCCTTTATCGGGCACCTGCCGTACGCGATCGGCCATGGTTGGCCAGGCTTTCCAGGCGTCCATTTGCGCTTGATCGCTGACCAGAATCAGCTCGGGATTGCGCTGCAACACCGACTCGATACTGACTTGCGGCGCCGGCAGTTTGAGGTCGTCGAACACATTGCGTGCGCCGCAGACCGTCAACGCGTCGCTGATGATCTGCCCACCGCCCACGGTGTACAGCGGCGAGTTCCACACCTGGTAAAACACTCGTAAAGGTTCGGCACGTCGGTAGCGCTGACGCAGTTCGGCCAGGCGCTGGCGCAACTGCTCGGCCAATTGCCGGCCGGCGTCGGCACGCCCAAGCCGCTCGGCGATGGCCTGAACCTGGGTGGTGAGTTGTTCGAGATTGTGGGGTTCGGCGACGTACACCGGGATATTCAAACGCTGCAACTGCGCGCGCTGGGCCGGGCCGACGCTGCCGGGCCACAGTAGGATCAGGTCCGGCTTGAGGCTGAGCAGGCGTTCCATGTCCAACTGCCCGTAACGCCCCACGGAAGGCACCTGCGCCAATGCCGCTGGGCGCTCGCCACCGTCGAGCAGGCCCACCAGCAGGTCGGCAGCCCCCAGTTCCATCACGATTTCCGACAGCGACGGCGCCAGGCTGACCACCCGCTCAGCCGCCAGGGCCTGGGCACTCAGCGCCAACACCAGCAGCGCCAGCCAGCGGCGCATCATCCCAACTGACGCGGGATGCGGTAGAGGTAAAACAGCACCATCGTCGACAGCGCCAATAGAAACAACGGCACCGCCTCCAGGCCGACGAACACCGCCAGCGCACCGATCCACGCGGGCAGCGCGGCCACCAGCAGCGCCGTACGGCGACGGGCCGCCAAGGTGATCCAGGCGCCGGGTTCTTCGGCGGTGTCGAGGGCTTTGGAGGTGGCGATCAACGCGTGTTTATAGCCGTTGAAGTAGCGCAGGCTGAGGAACATCGAGGCCACACCCGCGATAAAGAACGGCATGGCCAACACCGGCAGCAAGGATTCAGCCTGGCCAAACACCAGGTTGATCACAAACAAGGGCAACAGCGCCAGGGCCAGATACTGCCACCAGTTGACGGACAGCCGACGCTTGACCTGGCCCCGAGTCACGCGCGGTCTACCTCACCCTGATGCTCGTTGCCCATCATGTGGTCGAGCTTGCTGGCCTTGGTCGCCAGGTAGAGCTTGTTGTGCGGGTTTTGCCCCGTGTGCAGCGGCACGCGCTCGGCCACGGTGATGCCCATGTCGGTCAAGGCCTTGACCTTGCGCGGATTGTTGGTCATCAGGCGCAGGGATTTGACCCCCAGGTGCTCAAGCATCGGCAGGCAGATCGCGTAGTCACGCTGATCGGCCGCGAAACCCAGACGTTCGTTGGCTTCCACAGTATCGGCGCCGCCATCCTGCAATTCGTAGGCGCGGATTTTGTTCAGCAGGCCAATGCCGCGGCCTTCCTGACGCAAATACAGCAACACGCCACGACCTTCCCGGGCGATGGCCTGCAGCGCGGCTTCGAGCTGCGAGCCGCAGTCGCAGCGCTGGCTGAACAACGCATCGCCGGTCAGGCACTCAGAGTGCAGACGGCCAAGCACGGGTTCGCCATCGGCGATGTCGCCCAGGCTGAGCACAACGTGCTCGCGCCCGGTGGCTTCTTCAAGAAAGCCGCTCATGGTGAACGTGGCAAAAGGGGTAGGCAGCTTGGAAGCGGCGACGAAAACGACGGGCACCGTGTGCTCCTGATTTCAGATTTCACAGAGGCGGCATTGTAACAGCAGGTTCTGACAGACGCTTAAGCTGAATGATCGCTGATAAAGATCAATCGGTTCGATTGGCCTTCAACTCGGTTCTATGCAGGTCAGAATGGATAGGGCTGTTTCCAATGCTGGAAAATCGGTTTGAGTTCGCCGCTTTTCACCAGCACATCCATACGCCGATCAAACACGTTCCGCAGGCCCCGCCCCTGCTCGGTATCGGCAAAACCCACGTAAAGCGGTAGTTGGGTCAGATGGGTCAACTGAAAGATCGACGGGTCTTGCGCCTGATTGAGGACTTCCTGTGCCTCGGTAAAGGCATCGATGTAGAAGTCAGCTCGTCCGTGCTGCAGCATCGGCAAAATACCGTCGCGCCGACGTATCTGGTTAAAACGTCGTACATTCGGCAAGTAGGCCTCGTATTTGTAGCCATGCACCCAGGCCAGGCGATACTCCCCCAGCGTGGCCAGGCTCGGCGCCTTGGACGTGGCCAGGCCGAGGGCGTAAATGGGATCGGAATCGTAGTGCCAGCGGGGATACAGCACATCCTCGACTTCGTCACGGTACGAACCGACCCAGCCGTCCACCTCGCCGCGCTGGGCCAAGCCAACCGCTCGGGTGTAGGGCTCGGTGCGGGTTTGAACAGTGAATCCCGCCGGCTCGAATACCTTGCGCATCACGTCCCAAGCCAGGCCGCTGCCGTCGGCATTGGTGTAGCCGTCCCACGCCTCACTGGCCAGCGTAACCTTGGCAGGTGACACGGGAGTCTCCTGCGCCTGCAACAGCGTCGCGGCGGAGCACAGCAGTGTCAGCAACCAGCGGCGTACACCCATGGGGGCGACCTCCTACAGAGCCTTGCATCAGGGATTACGCTATTGAGGGTAGCCCAGGCCGCCGCTTCAGGGTGCATCGCGAAAATGTTGGTAGCCGCGCACGGCGGGTGTGATGTCCTGGCCATTGGCGTCAAGCAGTGTCACGCCCTGGCCTGCCTCGACCCGGCCGATCACATGAATCGGCCAGCCGTCGCCCAGCAACGGCGCCAGCTGCGCGGGCGGCAGGGTAAAGGCCAGCACATAGTCGTCGCCACCGCTCAGGGCGGCCACCCGCGCCTGCTCGTCACCAACGAATGCCAAAAGAGCTTTGGACAATGGCAGCGCCTGCCGCTCAATGACCAGGCTGACAGCCGAGGCTTTGGCGATATGCCCACAATCGGCCAATAGCCCATCGGAAATATCCATCGCCGCTGTGGCCTTGCCGCGCAGCGCCAATCCCAGTGCCAGTTGCGGTTGCGGCGACCAGTAATGGGCCAATAACGGCTCGGCGACGGCCGCCTCGGCGCTGCGCTGGCCTAGCACCAGCGGCAAGGCGCCGGCGGCGTTGCCCAGTTCGCCGCCCACGCATAGCCAATCACCTGGCTGCGCGCCGCTACGGGTCAGGGCCTGCCCCGCCGGGACACGGCCGAACACGGTCATGGTCAGGCTCAGCGGCCCGCGCGTGGTATCGCCCCCCACCAAGCCCACGCCGCAGCGTTGCGCCATGGCGTTCAAACCCTGGGCATAGCGTTGCAGCCAATCGGCGTCGACGCTCGGCGTAGTGAGTGCAAGGGTAAATGCGAGGGGGTGGGCGCCCATGGCGGCCAGATCACTCACCGCCACGGCCAACGAGCGCTGGCCGAGCAGGAACGGATCGCAGGGGTCGGCAAAATGCACGCCGGCCACCAGGGTATCGGTGGAGATTGCCAGTTGCTCCCCTGGGGGCAGCGCCAGCAAGGCGCAGTCGTCGCCGATCCCCAGGGCAATACCTTCACCGCCCTGCGCACAAGGCGCGGCGGCGAAGTATTTGCGGATCAGCTCAAACTCACCCATCGAGAACTCAAGCGCGGATCAGCGCTTGTGTTCCTTCACTTCGGCTTCGCGCAGGCGCGGAGCCAGCTTATCGAGCACGCCGTTGACGAACTTGTGGCCGTCGGTCGAACCGTAGACTTTCGCCAGCTCGATGCCTTCGTTGATCACCACGCGGTACGGTACGTCGACGCGCTTGAGCAGTTCCCAGGTGGACAGGCGCATTACGCACAGTTCTACCGGGTCCAGTTCCTCGATGGTCAGGTCCAGGCAAGGTGCCAGGGCCGTGTCGATCTCGGTCAAGCTGGCGTGAACGCCGTGCAGGATGTCGTGGAAATAGCTTTGATCGGCGAAGGTAAAGTCGTTATCGACGCGAAACTGCGCTTCGATTTCGTTCAGCGAAGCACCTGCCAGATGACGCTGATACAGCGCCTGGGTCGCAAGTTGACGCGCCTTGCGACGCTTCTCGCTCTTGGACGGCTTGCCGGCATCCGCAGGGCGTGGGTCCTGAGGGTTGAACTGATCGCTCTCGTCGGAAATCACTTGGCCTCCAACTGCGACAGCAGGCTGACCATTTCCAGGGCGGACAGGGCAGCTTCGGCACCTTTGTTACCGGCCTTGGTGCCGGAACGCTCGATGGCTTGTTCGATGGAATCCACGGTCAGCACGCCGAACGCAACCGGCACGCCGAACTCCATGGACACCTGGGCCAGGCCCTTGGTGCATTCGCCGGCCACGTATTCGAAGTGCGGCGTGCCGCCCCGAATGACCGCGCCCAGGGCGATGATTGCAGCGTATTCGGCCTGTTGGGCCACTTTTTGCGCAACCAGCGGAATTTCGAAGGCGCCAGGGGCGCGGATGATCGTGATATCGCTCTCGCTCACACCGTGGCGAACCAGGGCGTCCACGGCACCGCTTACCAGGCTTTCAACCACGAAGCTGTTGAAGCGGCCAACCACCAGGGCATAGCGGCCTTTGGGGGCGATGAAGGTACCTTCGATGGTCTTCAGGGTCATTCGACAAATCTCTTAAAGAGCCGGGACGCGAAAAGTGCGTCCCTCAGTGATGATTTAACCGCGAACAAGGGGCAGAAATCGCCGGCCTTTATTCGGAGGGCACGTATTCTACAACTTCCAGATCGAAACCGGATATCGCATTAAATTTCATCGGTGCGCTCATCAGGCGCATTTTGCGCACACCGAGGTCACGCAGGATCTGCGAACCGGCACCGACAATGCTGTAGGTGGTCGGGGTTTTCACCTGGGTCTGCTCGGCGGTTTCACGGATATGCGCGAGCAAAACGTCGCCATCCACCGGGTTGCCCAACAACAGCACCACGCCGCTGCCAGCCTCGGAAACCGCGGCCATGGCGGCGCGCAGGCTCCAGCGGCCGGGTTGCTTGACCATCAGCAGGTCGCGCAGCGGGTCCATGTTATGCACGCGGACCAGCGTCGGTTCATCGGCGCAAATATTGCCCAGTGTCAGGGCCATGTGCACGTCGCCTTCCACCGAATCACGGTAGGTCACCAGGTTGAATTGGCCCAGTTCGCTGTCCAGTGGCTGCTCGGCAATCCGCTGAACGGTACGTTCGTGGATCATCCGATAGTGAATCAGGTCGGCGATGGTGCCGATCTTGATGCCGTGTTCGGCGGCAAACGCTTCGAGTTCGGCGCGACGGGCCATGGTGCCGTCATCGTTCATCACTTCGCAGATCACGCCGCTGGGTTCGAAACCGGCCATGCGCGCCAGGTCGCAGGCGGCTTCGGTGTGGCCGGCACGGGCCAGGGTACCGCCGGGCTGGGCCATCAACGGGAAGATATGGCCGGGGCTGACGATGTCTTCAGCCTTGGCGTCCTTGGCGGCGGCGGCCTGCACGGTGCGCGCGCGGTCGGCGGCGGAGATGCCGGTGGTGACGCCGGTGGTGGCTTCAATCGATACGGTGAACTTGGTGCCGAAACCCGAGCCGTTACGCGGCGCCATCAACGGCAGCTTGAGCAGTTCGCAGCGCTCGCGGCTCATGGGCATACAGATCAGGCCGCGGGCGTGCTTGGCCATGAAGTTGATGTGCTCGGCCTTGCAGGCTTCGGCGGCCATGATGATGTCGCCTTCGTTCTCGCGGTCTTCGTCATCCATCAGGATGACCATCTTGCCTTGGCGGATGTCTTCAACCAGTTCTTCGATGCTATTGAGCGCCACGTGGCACCCCCTTGGTCAGGATTTCAGGTAGCCATTAGCGGCTAGAAAACTTTCGGTGATGTTCCCGGCAGTCGGCTCTGCGGCCTTATCGCCCAGCAACAGGCGCTCCAGGTAACGGGCAAGCAAGTCCACTTCCAGATTCACCCGGCGACCCGGCTGGTACGAGGCCATGATGGTTTCGCTCAGGGTGTGCGGGATGATGGTCAATTCGAATTCGGCGCCGTTGACGGCGTTCACGGTCAGGCTGGTGCCGTCGACGGTGATCGAGCCTTTGTGGGCGATGTACTTGGCCAAGTCTTTTGGCGCACGGATGCGGAATTCCACCGCCCGCGCGTTTTCGCTGCGCGACACCACTTCGCCAACGCCGTCGACGTGGCCGCTGACCAGGTGACCGCCCAGGCGGGTGGTCGGAGTCAGGGCTTTTTCCAGGTTGACCGGGCTGCCGGCCTTGAGATCGTTCATCGCCGTGCAGTCCAGGGTTTCGCGGCTGACGTCGGCGGCAAAGCCATTGCCCGGCAGTTCGATGACTGTCAGGCACACGCCGTTGACGGCGATGCTGTCGCCCAGTTTGACGTCGCCCAGGTCGAGCTTGCCGGTTTCAACCAGCAGGCGAACGTCGCCGCCCTTGGGGGTCATGGCGCGAATGCTGCCGATGGATTCGATAATGCCGGTGAACATGGCCTTCTCCTGGAAAACGGGGCCGCGCGGCGCGCAGGCCGAAAATTATACGCTGGCTGATGGCACAGGGATGGCGGTGACTCGCCAGTCGTCGCCTACAGCGCGCATGTCAGTGATCTTGAGTTGGGGAGCGTCGGCCAGTTTCTCAAGCGGCCAGTCCAGCAAAGGGCGGGCGGCGGAGCCGAGGAACTTGCCGGCGACGAATATCACGTATTCGTCCACCAGGCCCTGCTGCGCAAACGCGCCGGCCAGACTTGGCCCTGCCTCCACCAGCACTTCGTTGACGCCCCTCGCAGCCAGCGCCACCAGCGCCGAACGCAGGTCGACCTGGCCGTCGACGCCCGGTACTACCAGGCATTCAGGGCCACGGGGAAACTGGTTTTCCGGGGTCACGCAGGTGATGACCAGTGCCGGGCCGGCCTTGAAGAACGGCGCATTGAGCGGCACCCGCAGGCGGCCGTCGATCAACACGCGCAACGGCGGGCGCGACATGGCCAAGGCGGTTGTGGCTTCATCGAGGCCCAGTTCGGCGGCACGCACGGTCAGCCGCGCGCCGTCGGCCAGCACCGTGTCGGCACCGGTCAAGACCACACTGGCCTCGGCACGCAGGCGCTGCACAGCGGCACGGGCGGCGGGGCCGGTGATCCATTGGCTTTCGCCGCTGGCCATCGCGGTGCGACCGTCCAGGCTCATCGCCAACTTGACCCGCACAAAAGGCAGACCGTGTTCCATACGCTTGAGAAAGCCGGGGTTCAGCGCTCGCGCCTGGCTCTCCAGCACGCCGCTGCGCACTTCGATCCCAGCCTGGGCCAGACGCTGCATGCCGCGCCCGGCGACTTCCGGATTGGGGTCCTGCATCCCGGCCACCACCCGTGCCACGCCAGCACTCACCAGCGCATCGGCGCATGGCGGCGTGCGGCCATGGTGGCTGCAAGGTTCGAGGGTCACGTACACCGTGGCGCCGCGCGCTTTATCGCCGGCGGCGCGCAGGGCATTGGGCTCTGCGTGGGGCTCGCCGGTGCGCTCATGCCAGCCTTCGCCGACAATCTGCCCATCGCGCACGATCACGCAGCCGACCCGTGGGTTGGGATGGGTGGTGTACACGCCCTTGCGCGCAAGCTCCAGGGCACGGGCCATGTAGTGGGCGTCGAGCACGGCCTGTTCGGCGGAAGGCGGGTTCATTGTTTGGCCGGCTCGCGGGCAAGGCGATCAATCTCTTCGCGGAACTCGTTGAGGTCCTGGAAGCGTCGGTACACCGAGGCGAAACGGATATAGGCGACTTCGTCGAGCTTTTGCAGCTCGCCCATCACCAGCTCGCCCACGACCAGGCTCTTAACCTCGCGCTCGCCGGTGGCACGCAATTTGTGCTTGATATGCGCCAGGGCCGCTTCCAGCCGCTCGACGCTCACCGGGCGTTTTTCCAGGGCACGCTGCATACCGGCGCGCAGTTTTTCTTCGTCGAAGGGTTGGCGGCTGCCGTCGGACTTGATCAGCCGTGGCAACACCAGTTCGGCGGTTTCGAAGGTGGTGAAACGTTCACCGCAGCCAGAGGCCAGGCATTCGCGCCGGCGACGTACTTGATCGCCCTCGGCGACCAGTCGCGAGTCGATGACCTTGGTGTCGTTGGCACCGCAGAAGGGACAGTGCATGGTGGCAGGCAACAAAAAATGGGAGGGCCATGGTAGCGCATCCCCGTGGCAAGACAAGCCATAGCCTTTACGGTATATAGGCTGACAATTATGTTTCTTCTCTTTTAAGCCACGGATTTTGTCCCTTCTGGAGCCGTACATGCAGTTACGACCTGTTGTTTTACTCGCGTTGTTCAGTGTTCTGGTCGCCTGCAGCAGCGAAGCCCCCAAGCCGAGCGCGCCCCAACCGACGCCCGCGCAGGAGAAAAAAGTCCCAGGGGTCGAAGACCTCGGCCCCCTGCCGGCCTACCAGCGTGAAATCAACGGCAGCCTGACCAACGTGCCCGCCGGCGCCGAGGTCGAGATGGCATTGCTGGTGATCGACGACCGCTCGCGCCCGCAACAATTACTGGCCAGCAGTGTGCTGACCGGCAACGGCAAACCCCTGGCCTTCCGCCTGCGATTCAACCCTGAAGCGTTCCCGGCCGGTGCGCGGGTCGAGTTGCGCGGTCGCGCCAGCCAATCCGGCCAGTTGATCCTGCACCTGCCCGCCGTGCGCATTACCCAGGCGATCACCCAGACCACCGGCCCCCTGCAACTCGTCAAAGCACCATGACGCCACCGCTGCACCTGCAGCGCGCCCTGAGTGCGCTGATCGGCGACGCGCACCTGGTGCCCTGCGCGCTGCCGGGCACCGACCTGTGGTTATGGCTGCTGGACGCGGACAACATGGACCGCGCCTTCAGCCAGGAAGAAACCCGGCGCATCCTGCATGAACCGCCCTACTGGAGTTTTTGCTGGGCCAGCGGCCTGGCGTTGGCCCGCTATCTGGCGGCGCACCCTGATTGGGTTGCGGGCAAGCGCGTGCTGGACTTCGGCGCTGGCTCCGGGGTGGCTGGCATCGCCGCCGTCAAAGCTGGCGCCCTGGAAGTGGTGGCCTGCGACCTTGACCCGCTGGCACTCGCGTCTTGTCGGGCGAATGCCGAACTCAACGGCGTCGAACTGGCTTATTCCGCCGATTTTTTCGCCGAAGCCGACCGCTTCGACCTGATCCTGGTGGCCGACGTGCTCTACGACCGCGCCAACCTGCCACTGCTGGATCACTTCCTCAGCCGTGGACGCGAAGCGTTGGTGGCCGATTCGCGCGTGCGGGACTTCCAACACCCCGCCTATCGACGCCTGGACATACTGGATGCCCTGACCCTGCCGGACCTGGCCGAGCCTTGGGAGTTTCGCAAGGTGAGCCTGTACCATTCGAAGCGTTAAACCCGCACGTTACAGATTTTCAGCAATAGATTGGTTAAGACAGCAAAAGCGGGTGCATGGAAAATGCCCTCCTTCGCAAGCGGCCTGGACCATCGATCTGCATGCTTTTCCAAACAGTTTCAATCATTGCTGAGCGCTCAACGCCCTTGCAAAAAATCGGGCGGCTACCTAACCTTTGCAGCAATACACCCGCCATGCCTCTGGTTGCCTTAGCAACCAAGCACAAATTGTGCGGGTTTTTTTTGCCCGGTATTTTTTGAGCATGAGGACATTCAGCAAACCCGCCATTGACGTTCGCGCCCAGCTTGAGCTGCTCAAGCACCGCGGGTTGAATGTTCAGGATGAGGTTCACGCAGAGTCTTTTTTGCAATCGGTCAGCTTCTTTAGGCTCAGCCCCTATATGCGACCGTTTCAGCAACCGGAGGATATCGATCATCGCTTTCGTGATGGCAGCCAGTTTCGTCAGTTAACGCGTCTCTACGACTTTGATCGACGGCTTCGCTTACTGACCATGGATGCCATCGAGAGAGTCGAAATCGCATCTCGTGCAGTCATCAGCAACCATATGGGGCCCGCCCATGGCAGTCATTGGTATATAGACCCACGAATGTTCCATCAGATGTTCGATCATCAGCGGCTGCTTACGACGCTGTCCTTCAAACAATCCACAGCCATGCGTGATTTTCAGCGCGAATGCGAGCGCATCGATAGATCCCGTGCGGACGACAGGAGAAAAGGCCTACTTAAACGCCAAAGAGCTAAAGAAAGCTACGCCCGCCACTACCCCGCCACCTACGCCCACCCACCTCTTATGCCTGGCTGGGCGATGTTGGAGGAACTGACACTGGGCGATTTATCCCATTTATATAAAGGCTTGGCGAAAGACGCGGACAAAAAGGCGATTGCCAGGCGTCTGGGAATTGCGGCTCCCCTGATGCAGTCTTGGCTGCACACCCTGACCACCATTCGAAACATATGCGCCCATCATTCACGGCTGTGGAACCGAGAATTAGGCATTCGTCCCGAACTGCCAAAGAAAGCCAACTTTTTATGGCCCAAACATCTCTTTCAGCCCGGGCCGCACACCCGCATTTTTGCAGCGCTATGCATTTTGAATCATCTGACACATCGAGTGAGCCCCGACAGCCACTGGGATCAACGCTTGCATCAACTGATTTGCGAATTTCCCGACGTTAGCCTTAATGCGATGGGCTTCCCTCTCAATTGGTATCAGGACCCTTTTTGGCATGCGCTTGAAAACTGAGCACCCTGCTGCTTCCGGTAGCTTTCGCCAGCCCTTATAGTTGCCCCCATTCCCGCTTTCTTCGAGACGCCCCATGAGTGAGCCCACCCCGTATATCTTCGACGCCACCACTGCCACCTTCGACCAGGCGGTAATCGAAAACTCATTCCACAAACCTGTACTCGTGGATTTCTGGGCCGAGTGGTGCGCGCCGTGCAAGGCGTTGATGCCGATGCTGGCGCAGATTGCCGAGAGTTATCAGGGCGAGTTGTTGTTGGCCAAGGTCGATTGCGATGCCGAGCAGGATATCGTCGCGCGCTTTGGTATCCGCAGCCTGCCGACCGTTGTGCTGTTCAAGGACGGTCAACCGGTGGACGGGTTTGCCGGGGCGCAGCCGGAATCGGCGGTGCGTGCGATGCTGGAGCCCCATGTGCAGATGCCACCGCCGGCCGCGGCGGACCCGTTGGAGCAGGCCCAGGCGTTGTTTGCCGAAGGGCGTATCAGCGATGCCGAAGCCGTATTGGTGGCGCTGCTGGGCGAGGACAACACCAACGCCGGTGCGCTGATCCTCTACGCGCGCTGCCTGGCCGAACGCGGTGAGTTAGGCGAAGCCCAGACCGTGCTGGATGCGGTGAAAAGCGACGATCACAAAGCCGCCCTCGCCGGCGCCAAGGCGCAAATCACCTTTCTGCGCCAGGCCGCCGACCTGCCGGACGCCGCCGAGCTGAAAAGCCGTCTGGCCCAGAACCCGCAGGATGATGAAGCGGCGTATCAACTGACGATCCAGCAATTGGCCCGCCAGCAATACGAGGCGGCGCTGGAAGGTCTACTCAAATTGTTCATCCGCAACCGCAGCTACAACGAAGGCTTGCCGCACAAGACCTTGCTGCAAGTGTTCGAACTGCTGGGCAACGATCACCCGCTGGTGACGGCGTACCGCCGCAAGCTGTTTGCCGCGCTGTACTAATCGCCGACCCAACGGTACAGCGGCGTATCCCCGCCGCTGGCCACTTTGACCTTGGCGCTGTGGCGCAGGCGCACCAGCAGACGCTTGCCCGCCGCCGCGTCGCCGGCCAGCCCTTCCAACTGATCGAGCAGTTCCAGGCCGCTGAGTTGGCCCGCATTGCGCAATAGGTCCTGGGCGCCCTGCCATAGGTCATCGTTGGGCTTCGCCGCGGCTGCCGGTGCAGCGCTGGCTGGCGCCACTGGCGCGGTCTGAAATTGCGCGCCCAGGCGGGCCCAATCGCCGTCGTCCATCTCTACCGTCAAGTCCACCGGCAGGTCGCCGATGGTTCCACGAATTCGCAACATCGTCCCTACTCCCGCAGTTTTTCCGACCGGCATGCTCCCATGTGGCTTGCACAACGCCAAGCGGGCGGTCAAACTCTTGCCACTATTGTTATAAGATCACATAACAAAACTTTCATCTCCGGGAGCTTTTCCATGCGCCGTCTGTTGCTTGCCCTGCCGTTTGCCCTGCTGCCACTGGCCGTTGCTCAGGCTCATGAGGACCATGACCACGAACACGGTAGCCTCGGCGCCCACGAACACGGCGTCGCTCGTCTCAACGCGGTGCTCGACGGCCAAGCCTTGGAGCTTGAGCTGGACAGCCCGGCGATGAACCTGGTGGGGTTCGAGCACATGGCCAGCAGCGCCGCCGATAAAGCCAAAGTCGCCGCCGCGCGCAAGCAACTGGAAAACCCTGTTGCCCTCTTCAACCTGCCCACGGCCGCCGGTTGCAAAGTCAGCTCCCAGGAACTCAACAGCCCGTTGTTCGGTGACAAGCCCGAAGCCGATCACGACGACGATGATGACGCCACCGACGGCAAAGGCGCAGCCGCCCATGAGCATCATCACGACCACAGCGAAATCCACGCTCACTATCAATTCACCTGCGCCACACCGAGCGCCCTGAGCAATCTGGACCTGACCCAAGTGTTCAAGACCTTTCCCGCCACCCAGAAAATTCAGGTACAACTGATCGGCCCGAGCGGCCAGCAAGGCGTTGATGCGACGGCCACCGCAGCCACTTTGAAGTTCTGAGTGCCCATGACCCACCCATTGATCGAACTGTCCGACCTGGGCTTTAGCTGGCCCGGTCATCCTCAGTTGCTGGATATCCCCGCCTTTCGTCTGGAGCGCGGGGAAACCCTGTTTCTCAAAGGCCCCAGCGGCAGCGGTAAAACCACGTTGCTGGGCTTACTGGGTGGCGTGCAGAAGCCCGGCCGAGGCAGCATCCGCCTGCTCGGCCAGGAACTCACCGCGCTGTCGGCGGGTGCCCGGGATCGCTTCCGTGTTGATCACACTGGCTATATCTTCCAGCAGTTCAACCTGTTGCCGTTCCTGTCGGTGCGCGAGAACGTCGAGCTGCCTTGCCACTTTTCCAAGCTGCGCGCGCAACGCGCGGTCCAGCGTCACGGCAGCGTCGACCAGGCAGCCGCTACTCTGCTCGCGCACTTGGGGTTGAAAGACAAGGATCTGCTGGAGCGCCGCGCCGACTCGCTGTCCATCGGCCAGCAACAACGGGTGGCCGCCGCCCGTGCGCTGATCGGTCAACCGGAACTGGTGATCGCCGACGAACCCACCTCGGCCCTGGACTACGACGCCCGCGAAGCCTTTATCCAACTGCTGTTCGCCGAGTGCCGCGACGCCGGTGCCAGCCTGTTGTTCGTCAGCCATGACCAGAGCCTGGCGCCGCTGTTCGACCGTCATTTGTCGCTGGCCGAACTCAATCGCGCCGCCACGCCCGCAGAGGTTTGAGATGTATCTGTTCCGTCTAGCCATGGCCAGCCTGGCGAACCGCCGCTTCACCGCGATCCTCACCGCCTTCGCCATCGCTTTGTCGGTGTGCCTGTTGTTGGCCGTGGAGCGGGTGCGCGTCGAGGCCCGCAATAGTTTCGCCAGCACCATCAGCGGCACCGACCTGATCGTCGGCGCGCGCTCGGGCTCGGTGAACCTGCTGCTGTACTCGGTGTTCCGCATTGGCAACGCCACCAACAACATCCGCTGGGACAGCTTCGAGCATTTCGCCGCCAGCCCTCAGGTGAAATGGGCGATTCCGATTTCCCTCGGTGACTCCCACCGCGGCTACCGCGTGATGGGCACCAACGCCTCTTACTTCGAGCACTACCAGTACGGCCGCAAGCAGAACCTCGAACTGGCCAGCGGCCGCGCCTTTGCCAGCGACCCGTTCGAAGTGGTGCTCGGCGCCGAAGTGGCCGATGCGCTGCACTATAAACTCGGCGACAAACTGGTGCTGGCCCACGGCGTAGCGGTGGTCAGCCTGGTGAAGCACGATGACAAGCCGTTCACCGTGGTCGGTATTCTTAAGCGCACTGGCACGCCGGTGGACCGTACGCTGCATATCAGCCTCGGCGGCATGGAAGCGATCCACATCGACTGGCACAACGGCGTCCCCGCCCAAGGCAAAGGCCGGATCAGCGCGGACCAGGCGCGCAACATGGACCTTACGCCGCAGGCCATCACCGCTTTTATGCTGGGCCTGAACAACAAGATCTCCACCTTCGCCCTGCAACGGGAGATCAACGAATTTCGCGGCGAGCCGATGCTGGCGATCCTGCCGGGCGTGGCGTTGCAAGAGCTGTGGAGCATGATGGGCACCGCCGAAAAAGCGCTGTTTGTAATCTCGCTGTTCGTGGTGCTGACCGGCCTGATCGGCATGCTCACGGCGATCCTCACCAGCCTCAACGAGCGCCGCCGCGAGATGGCGATTTTGCGCTCGGTGGGTGCGCGACCGTGGCACATCGCGACGCTGCTGATCTTCGAAGCCTTCGCCCTGGCGCTGTCAGGAGTAACCGCGGGCGTTGGTTTGCTCTATGTGTGCATCGCCGCCTCGCGCGGTTACTTGCAGGCCAATTACGGCCTGGACCTGCCGATGTCATGGCCGAGCGAATATGAATGGACCCTGCTCGCCGGTATCCTGGCCGCCGCGCTGTTGATGGGCAGCGTGCCCGCGTGGCGCGCCTATCGACAATCCCTGGCCGACGGCCTGTCCATTCGTTTATGAGGAAGGTTTCGATGCGCCGTGCCCTGTTTGCCCTGTTGCTCGTGCTGGCCGTGCCGACCTGGGCCGATGAGCCGCCCAGGGATCTGTCCTGGCAGGAAATGATTCCGCCGGACGCGCCGCCGGAAGTGCCCAATATGAAGCCGCTGCACGACCTGTCGAAAATGGCCGATGCCTTGTCCGTGGAAGCGGCGCCAGCGGCCAAGCAGGACTTGCCCAATGCGCCGGTGGTCAAGAGCCTAGACGGCCAGCATATTCGTCTGCCGGGTTATATCGTGCCGTTGGAAGTCAGCGAGGAAGGCCGCACCACAGAGTTTCTGCTGGTGCCGTACTTTGGCGCGTGCATCCATGTGCCGCCGCCGCCGTCGAACCAGATCGTGCATGTCAAAAGCGAAATCGGTGTGAAGCTCGATGAGCTGTACCAGCCGTACTGGATCGAGGGCGCGATGCAGGTCAAGCCGTCCACCAGTGAGCTGGCCGACGCCGGTTACCAGATGGACGCCGAGAAAATTTATATGTACGAACTACCCGAATAGCGCTTATTGCCCTTTCATTGAGCTGAGTCAAAAGACCGAACGGAACGATCTTTACCATTGGACCTACAACTTTTTTAACGTCCTTTGGAGCTCCCATGAACAAGTCTCTGCTCGGCGCGTCCCTCTTCGCGCTCGCCCTCGTCGCCCCTGCCGCCCACGCTCACGAAGCTGGTGACATTCTGGTTCGCGCCGGTGCAATCACCGTGAACCCGAAAGCCGACAGCGGCAGCGTCAAGGTTGACCAGGGCCCTCTGGCCGGCGCCAACCTCGGCGGCAAAGCGACCATGAGCAGCGACACTCAACTGGGCTTGAACTTCGCCTACATGGTCACCGACCACGTCGGTATCGAACTGCTGGCTGCTACCCCGTTCGAGCACGATGTGAAGATCAAGAACACCGCCCTCGGCGCCGCGAACGGCAAGCTCGGTACCCTTAAGCACCTGCCGCCGACCCTGAGCGTCGTGTACTACCCGCTGGATAAAAAATCCGCGTTCCAACCGTACGTCGGTGCCGGTATCAACTACACCTGGATCTACGACGAACACGTCGGCAGCCGTGCCGAGAGCGCAGGCTTCAGCAACTTCAAAGCAGAAAACTCCTGGGGCTGGGCCGCGCAGATCGGTGCGGACTACATGATCAACGACAAGTGGATGATCAACGCTCAGGCGCGCTACATCGACATCAGCACCAAAGCCACCGTGGACAACAACGCTGTGGCCGCCGGCACTCGCGCCAAGGTCAATGTGGACGTGGACCCAATGGTCTACATGGTGGGTATCGGCTACAAGTTCTAAGCCTGCTCTAACCAGCACTGCATAACCCATGTGGAAGGGGGCTTGCCCCCGATAGCAAAGTGTCAGTCAACAGGTTCATTGACTGGCCCAGCGCTATCGGGGGCAAGCCCCCTCTCACATTCAGCTGCGGCGGTAGAAACGGTCCAGCAAGGCCGGCAACGCCGCCCGCCATGCCCGTGGCTTGATGCCGAAGGTGTGCAGGATTTTCTTGCAGGCGAGCACGCCGTGCTGCGGTTCTTCGTTGGCGTCCGGCCGGGCGGCGTGGGCCTGGGCGGTGGGTGATTCGATGGCCAGCGGATGATAGCCGCGGGCTTCGGTGAGGATCGCCTGGCCCAGCGCCAACGGCGTGGTCGCCTCCTGGCCGGCATAGTGATAGGTGCCCCACAGCGGCGCGGCGCAATCGAGTTGCTTGAGCACCGAAATGATCACCCGTGCGGCATCGTCCACCGGCGTCGGGTTGCCGCGCCGGTCATCGGCCATCAGCAATGGCTCCGCTCGTTCGGCCCGTTCCAGAAAACGCCCGAGGGTGCCGTCGACGCTGTCATCCAGCAACCAGCCAAACCGCAGCAACACATGTTGCGGGCACGCCGCACGCACACTCTGTTCGATACGCCACAACGCCTGGCCACGTAGGCCCAGAGGCACCGGCTCATCTTTTTCGCTGTAGGCGGTGGCGCGGGAGCCATCGAATACACGGTAGCTGGACGGTTGCAGCAAGGTGATCGAATGGTGCTGGCACAGTTCGGCCAGGCGTTCGATGGCGAACTCCTGGGCGGCCAGGCGCGTTTCGCTGACCGCTTCGGCCTGGAACCAGTCGAAATAGTAGGCGAGGTTGATCAACGCATCGGGACGGGTGTCGTCGAGCAGTTGGGTGAGGCTCGCGGCATCCCAGCCGTCTTGGGGCGGTTTGGGGGCGAGGAAACCGATATCTTCCTCCGCACCGAGGCGAATCAGCGCCTGCCCGAGGGCATTCCCGCCGCCCAGTAACATAAGGCGCATTCGCATAGATTGAGCAGGCCCGGTCTGTTTGGAACGATGGTGGTTGTCGACAAGGCTGTGGGCCGTGCCGTGGATAGTTGCCAGAATCGTTGCATTTTGCGGGTTTGTAGCGCAACCGTCACGGATAAAGTACGGGTTTGCAACTTGTTGGAACTGCCAGTATCAATCACTCCATGAACGTATCTGATTCAACCGACACGGTCCTGAACGGTTTCCACCCCGCCGTCAGCGCTTGGTTCCGCAGCAGCTTCCCCTCGGTGACCGCTGCCCAGGCCCAGGCGTGGCCGCTGATCGGCCAGCGCCGCTCGACGTTGATCGCCGCGCCCACCGGTTCGGGCAAGACCCTGACGGCGTTTCTGGCGGTGCTCGATGACTTGGTCCACCAGGGGCTGGCCAACGGCGGCGAACTGCCGGATGAAACCCTGGTGGTGTATGTGTCGCCCCTCAAGGCGCTGTCCAACGACATCCAGATCAACCTGCAAACCCCGCTGGCGGGCATCACCCACCATTTGCAGCAACAGGGCTTGCCACCGCTGGCGATCCGCACCGCCGTGCGCACCGGCGACACGCCGCAAAAAGACCGCGCGCAGATGCGCAAACGCCCGCCGCATATCCTGGTGACCACCCCGGAATCACTCTACGTGCTGCTGGGCTCGGACTCCGGCCGGCAGATGCTCGCCACCACGCGCACGGTGATCGTCGATGAAATCCACGCCATCGCCGCCGGCAAGCGCGGCAGCCACCTGGCCTTGAGCCTGGAGCGTCTGCAAGGCTTGTGCGGCGAACCGCTGATGCGCATCGGCTTGTCGGCCACGCAAAAGCCCATCGAGGCGGTGTCGCGCTTTTTGGTGGGCACGGGCCGGCCCTGCGCCATTGTCGACATCGGCCACGCGCGCCCCCGCGACCTGGACATCGAAGTGCCGCCGGTGCCGCTGTCAGCGGTGATGGCCAACGATGTCTGGGAGCTGGTCTACAACCGCCTCGCCGATCTAGCGCGCGAGCACCGCACCACGCTGATCTTCGTCAACACCCGGCGTCTGGCCGAGCGCCTGGCCCGGCATCTGAGCGAGCGCCTGGGCAAAACCGCAGTGGCCGCCCACCACGGCAGCCTGGCCAAGGAGATGCGCCTGGACGCCGAGCAACGCCTCAAGGCCGGCGAGCTGCAAGTGCTGATCGCCACCGCCTCCCTGGAGCTGGGAATCGATATCGGCGACGTCGACCTGGTGTGCCAGATCGGCTCGCCCGGGTCCATCAACGGGTTTCTGCAACGGGTCGGGCGCTCCGGCCACCACGTGGGTGGCACACCCAAAGGCCGTTTGTTCGCACTCACCCGCGATGATTTGATTGAGTGCGCCGCCCTGCTCGACTGCGTGCGCCGAGGTGAGCTGGACACGCTGCACATCCCCGTTGCACCGCTGGATGTGCTGGCGCAACAGATCATCGCCGAGGTCAGCGCCCAGGAGTGGTCGGAACACGCCTTGCTGGCGCTGATCCACCGCGCCGCGCCTTATGCCGAGCTGGATGAGCGTCACTACCAGGCGCTGCTGCACATGCTCGCCGACGGCTATAACGGGAGCCAGGGCATCCGCAGCGCCTACCTGCACCGCGATGCCGTGACCCACACCCTGCGCGGCCGACGTGGCGCACGGCTGACCGCTGTGACCAGCGGCGGCACGATCCCGGATAACGCCGACTACAGCGTCTTGCTCGAACCCCAGGGCTTGAACATTGGCAGCGTCAACGAGGATTTCGCGGTGGAAAGCATCGCCGGGGATATCTTCCAACTGGGCAATACCTCCTACCGAATTCTGCGGGTCGACGCCGGCAAGGTGCGGGTGGAAGACGCCCACGGCCAACCGCCGACCATTCCGTTCTGGCTGGGCGAAGCGCCGGGGCGCAGCCATGAGTTGTCGGCCGCTGTGGCGCGTTTGCAGGGGCATTTGGACAGCCTGCTCGGCGCCACTCCCGGCGACTTGAGCACGGCCTCGACCTGGCTCACCCAGACCTTGGGCCTGAACCGCGCCAGCGCCGAGCAGATCCTCGATTACCTGGCCCGCGCGCGCCAGGCCCTGAGCGCGCTACCGTCCCAGGACACGCTGATCATGGAGCGGTTTTTCGACGCCTCCGGCGGCACCCAATTGATCATCCACACGCCCTTCGGCAGCCGCATCAACCGCGCCTGGGGCTTGGCCCTGCGCAAACGCTTTTGCCGCACGTTCAACTTCGAATTGCAGGCGGCGGCCAGTGAAAATGCGATCGTGCTGTCGCTGTCCACCAGCCACAGTTTCCCGCTAGACGAAGTATGGCGTTACCTCAACAGCCAGACTGCCGAACACCTGCTGATCCAGGCCGTGCTCGACGCGCCGCTGTTCGGCGTGCGCTGGCGCTGGAACGCCGGCGTGGCCCTGGCGTTACCGCGCTACACCGGCGGGCGCAAGGTGGCGCCGCAGATCCAGCGCATGAAAAGCGAAGACCTGATCGCCAGCGTGTTCCCCGACCAGATCGCCTGCCTGGAAAACCTCGCCGGCGAGCGTGAAGTGCCGGAACACCCGCTGGTGGAACAAACCCTCGATGATTGCCTGCACGACGCCATGGACAGCGCCGGTTGGCTTGCCCTGTTGCGGCGTATGGAAAGCGGCCAAGTGCGCTTGATCAGCCGCGATCTGCCGGCGCCTTCGCCCATGGCCGCTGAAATTCTCAGCGCACGCCCCTACACCTTTCTGGATGACGCGCCGCTGGAGGAGCGACGTACCCAAGCCGTGCTGAACCGCCGCTGGAGCGATCCGCAGAGCACCGACGACCTGGGTGCTCTGGATGCAGAAGCCATCGCTGGCGTACGCGAAGAAGCCTGGCCGGCGCCTCAAGGCATGGATGAGATGCACGAAGCGCTGATGAGCCTGGGCGGCATCGCCCCCAGCGAAATCACACCAGCCTGGGCCACGTGGCTGCAAGCACTGGCCAAAACCGGGCGCGCCCATTGTTTGCCCAACGGCCTGTGGGTGGCGGTGGAGCGCCTGAATATCTGGCAGGCGATCATTCCCCACCACCTGGCGCTGCTGCCCGGTTTCGATGAGCCCTGGATTCATGAGGACGCCCTCGCGGAAATACTGCGCGCACGGCTCAGTGGGTTCGGCCCGCAGACCCTGGCCGAGATCGCCGCGCCCCTGGCCTTGCCGGCCACCGACATCGCTCAGGCCCTGGCTCGGCTGGAACAGGAAGGCTACGTGCTGCGCGGCCACTTCAGCCCCGGGGCCGACGGCGAACAATGGTGCGAACGGCACCTGCTGGCGCGCATCCATCGCTACACCGTCAAGCGTCTGCGCCGGGAAATCGAACCGGTGGCGCTGCAAGACTTCATGCGGTTTCTGTTCGATTGGCAGCACTTGTCCGATGAAACCCGTGGCCAAGGCAGCGCCATGCTGGCGCAGATCGTCGGGCAATTCGAAGGCTATGCCGCCGCCGCGTCAGCGTGGGACAGCGATCTACTCAGCGTTCGACTCAAGGATTACTCGCCGACTTGGCTCGATGAGCTATGCCGCAGCGGCAAATGGGTCTGGATGCGCCTGACCGACAAACACAGCGCCAGCGCCCAACGCAGCACGCCGGTGGTGGTACTGCCGCGCAGCCAGGTGGGCATGTGGAGCGGCCTGACCGATGCGGCCGACAGCAGCACGCTGTCGCCCAAGGCGCAGAAAGTCCACGGAGTGTTGCGTGAACACGGCGCGCTGTTTTTCGACGAGCTCGTCCACGAAGCCCATCTATTGCGCAGCGAGCTGGAAACCGCGCTGCTGGAGCTGGTCGGTGCCGGTTTGGTGAATGCCGACAGTTTTGCCGGCCTGCGCGCACTGACCACCCCCGCCAGCAAACGCCAGGCGCGCAGCAGCCGACGCGGACGCGGGGCGTTTATCGGCGGCATGGACGATGCGGGGCGCTGGGCGCTGATCCGTCGCCCTCCGAGCGCCGCCGGCCCGCACTCGGCCGAAACCCTGGAGCATGTGGCAATGACCCTGCTGCGTCGCTACGGCGTGGTGTTCTGGCGTTTGCTGGAACGCGAGGCCGATTGGCTGCCAAGCTGGCGCGAACTGCTGCGCACCTTCCACCGCCTGGAGGCCCGAGGGGAGATTCGCGGCGGACGGTTTGTCAGCGGTCTGGCAGGTGAACAATTTGCCTTGCCGGAAGCCATCCCATTACTGCGCGAAGTGCGGCGTCGGCCCCATGATGGGCGCCTGGTGGCCGTGTGCGGTGCGGACCCGTTGAACCTGGTGGGGACGTTATTGCCGGGCAATAAAGTGCCGGCGGTGAGTGGCAATCGCATCGTGTATCGCGACGGGCTGCCGGCAGCGGTGAGGGTCGGCAGCAAGCAGCAATTGCTGGTGGAGGAAGATCAGCTGGCGGTGCAGGAGAAGTTGATCAGGCTGTGAGTGTTAGGGCCCTATCGGGGGCAAGCCCCCTCCCACATTTTGGCCGCCATTGTGGGAGGGGCTTGCCCCTGATGAGGGCCCTAACACACACCATCAAGCAACCGGCGCCTCAGCATCTGGTTCATCCAACAAACAACCGGCGCCTCAGCATCCAGCGCATCCAGTGAGGGGCGGCAGCAAGCAGCAATTGCTGGTGGAGGAAGATCAGCTGGCGGTGCAGGAGAAGTTGATCAGGCTGTGAGTGTTAGGGCCCTATCGGGGGCAAGCCCCCTCCCACAGTGGCGGCCAAAATGTGGGAGGGGGCTTGCCCCCGATGAGGCCCTAACAAACACCATCAAACAACCGGCGCCTCAGCATCCGGCGCATCCAGTTGCACCCTACGATTGGGCAGCAACACCTGCTGTGGATAAGTCTGCGCAAAGTGCACCTCATCACAGTTATCCACAAGCTTTTTCAAGCGCTGGTTGAACGCGCGGCTCACCGCATACTGCCCGCCCGAGACGGTGCGAAATTGCGCGGTCAGCACCACGCCGTTGAGGTCCATTTTGTCGACACCGAATACTTCCAGCGGGCCTTGCAGGTTGTATTTTAGGAACACGTCGTCGCGGATCGACTGCCCCGCCTCGCGGATCAGCTCCACGGCCTTGTCCACATCGGTGTCGTAGGTGAACTGCACCGAGAAAAACGCATAGGCAAATTGCCGCGATTGGTTGGTCACCGCCTTGATCTGCCCGAACGGCACCGAATGCACAAAGCCCTTGCCGTCGCGCAGGCGCAGGGTGCGGATGGTCAGGCCCTCGACGGTGCCGGCATGGCCGGAGTCGAGCACCACCCAATCGCCGATCGACAGCGTGTCTTCGATGATGATGAACAGGCCGGTGATCACATCCTGCACCAACTGCTGGGAACCAAAACCAATCGCCAGACCGACCACACCGGCACCCGCCAGCAGCGGCGCGACGTTGATGCCAAGGTTGGCCATAGTGGTGATCGCGCAGATCACCACCAGGATGATCTTCACCGCATTGCGCAGCAGCGGCAGGATGGTTTTCACCCGTGTGCTGGGTTGGCGGCTGGAGCGTTTGTTTACCGGCGGCTTGAGCGCTTCCTGGATCGCCGTGTCGAGCACCACCCAAAACAGCCATGTCACCAGCAGGATCAGGCCGATGCTGCTTAGGGAGTCACTGATCGCCCGGCCCACCGAATTGCGTTGGGCGAATTCAAACAGCGACACGCCCCAGATGCGCCCAAGAATCTCGATAAAGGCAATCGCCATGACGATGCGCAGGACCGCGTGCAGCAGGCTGAGGAAACGCTCCTTGTAGGCGCTGCTGCGCTGGATTGCCACCTGGCTGCGGGACTTGAACAGGTGTTGCAGCACCGTGCTGAGAAACACCGTGCCGATCAACAAAATGGTGGTGAACAGCGCGCACCGCAGGGCTTTCTGGTTATCGTCGCCGGCACCGATCAGGTTGATCGCCGAGACCAACACCATCAACAGGATTGGCCAGTACCACAACCCGGAAAACACCCGCAGCGACTGCTGCAACGCCGGATGCTTGAGGCGCTGGGCCAGCGGCCGATTCCGGATTAAATGCGCCACTGGCCGACGCAGGCGCACCACCAGCACGCCAAAAATCACCGCCGCGAACAGGCCGGTGAACACCGCGATACTGCTGGTGATATTGCCGCCGAACTGCCGTGCGATCTGTGGGCTGGTCAGTGCATCGCTGAGCGCGGCGAGAAAACCGATCAGGAACAGCGGCTTTGGGCAGTACTCGCGAATAATCCGCACCGCGCGCCGTTTATGCCCGAGGTTGAACATGACAATCACGCACAGCAGCACCGAGGTAGAGAAGATGCCGCTGCTGGTCGCGTAGGCAAAACACAGCGCCAGCGCGCGACCAATAGACGGGGAAAGAAAATGGCTGACGTAGAGGGTCAGCGGCAGACAGATCAGTGCCGGAATCGTATAGGGCACGACATAACTGAGCACGCCCAACAGGCGCTCACGCCGCTCGAAGAAAGAACGCTGGCCAAGACGCCGCACGATCAGCCGACCGAGTAAGGTCAACAGGGTAAAGGCGCCGATCCACACACCGGACAGCAGCAGAAAGTCCCCGGCGACGCTCCACGGCGAACGTTGCGCGGTCTGGTTGACCAGGCGCCCGACTTCATCGGCAGCGCGGTCCGCGCGCAAGCGCCAGGCATCGATAAGGTTCTGATTGAGATCGAGCTTGTCCTGCACCTCATCGAGGCTGGAGCTGATCGCGCCGAGAAGGCCGCCCTCCACCAGCAATTCCGGCTTGGCCGGGGCTTCGGGTTCAGGCGCGGTAGCCGCGGCGTGCAATGCGCCGCTGCCACACAACAGCAGCGCACCAAGCAGTAATGCAGTCTTTGAATTCAGCAAAACACCGGGCTCCTTCGCGTAGGTCTGTAAGGAACTGACGGGTTTGCTTCCTGATCGTTCCCGAGAATGTGCCGTCTGTAGGAATCGCGAAACTTTCCGCCAAATCCGGCAGTCATCCAACAACGCAGGCAAACCGGCCTGGCATTGACAGGAGCAACCATGGCGGCGATTCACATCGGCATATCCGGCTGGCGCTATACGCCCTGGCGCGGGGACTTCTACCCCGAAGGGCTGCCCCAGAAACGCGAATTGCAATTTGCGTCACGCGCCGTCAACAGCATCGAGATCAACGGCTCGTTCTATGCGCTGCAAACGCCCAAGCGCTATGCCGAGTGGTACGCCGATACGCCTGAAGGTTTTATGTTCAGCGTCAAGGCCCCGCGCTACATCACCCACATCCTGCGCTTGCGGGATGTGCATAAGCCAATGGCGAATTTTTTTGCCTCCGGGGTACTGGAGCTGAAAGAAAAACTCGGTCCGGTGCTCTGGCAGTTTCCACCCAGTTTCAAGTTCGATGCGCCGCTGTTCGAGGTGTTTCTAAAGGAGCTGCCCACCGACACCCAGCAAGCCGCCACCCTCGCCCGCCAGCATGAGGCGCGCCTGAACGGCAAGGCGAGCATGCAGGCCCACGGCAAGCGTGCGCTGCGCCATGCGGTGGAGATCCGGCATAAAAGCTTTGTCACCCCCGAGTTTGTAAAGCTGCTGGCACAGCACAACGTAGCGCTGGTGGTGGCCGACACCGCCGGCAAGTGGCCGTATGCCGAGGACGTGACTGCCGACTTTGTGTACCTGCGCCTGCACGGCGACAAGCAGTTGTACGCCAGCGGTTATACCGATGCAGCACTCAAACGCTGGGGCGAGCGCATCGACTGCTGGCGCCACGGCAAACAGTCTGCCGATGCTCACCTGATCGACCCGCACCACACGCCACCGGCACGTAAGCAACGCGACGTGTTCTGTTTTTTCGACAATGACATCAAGGTGCGCGCGCCTTTCGATGCCCGCCAGTTGCTACAGCGTTTCGCGCTGGACAAGCACTTGGCCACCGCACCCGGACAACTGCCGGAACCGGGAGTGTTGCCATGACCCACCCTGAATTGATCCCCATCACCCCCACGGCGCCGATCACGCGCTTTACCGTGCTGACGGTGAATATCCACAAGGGCTTCACCGCACTCAACCGCCGCTTCATCCTGCCCGAGCTGCGCGAAGCGGTGCGCAGCATCGGCGCCGACATGGTGTTTTTGCAGGAGATCCACGGTACCCACGAGCAACACCCGCAGCGCTACAGCAACTGGCCGAACATGCCGCAGTACGAGTTCCTCGCCGACAGCATCTGGCCGCAGTTCGCCTATGGGCGTAACGCGGTCTACCCCCACGGCGACCACGGCAATGCGCTGCTGTCGAAATTCCAGATCGTGCGCTACGACAACCTCGACATCTCCCAGAGCGGCCACGAAAACCGTGGCCTGCTGCATTGCGTGCTGCGCTTGCAGGGCACGGGCCAGGAGGTGCACGCGATCTGCATCCATCTGGGCCTGCGTGAGGTGCATCGTCAGCAGCAATTGCGCCTGCTGGAGCAACGCATCGCGGAAATTCCGGCGGATGCACCGTTGCTGGTGGCGGGGGATTTCAACGATTGGCGGCAAAAAGCCGACTTGAGCCGCAGCGGTCTGACCGAAGTGTTCGTTGGCGCCCACGGCAAACCGGCGCGGACCTTCCCAGCGCGCCTGCCGTTGTTGGCGCTGGACCGCATCTACGTGCGCAACCTCACCGCCCATAACCCCCGGGTGCTGACTACACGGCCCTGGTCCCATCTGTCAGATCATGTGCCGCTGTCGGTGGAGATCGAACTATGAACATTGCGGTAGAACACATTTCCACCGATCAGCCGCCGGACGAAGCCAAGGCCCGCGACCTCGATTACGGCTGGCAGAGCGGCAACCAAGTCGAGCTGCTGGAGAATGGCGAAACGTACTTCCCCAGGGTGTTCGAGGCCATGCGCCAAGCCCAGCGCGAGATCCTGCTGGAGACCTTCATTCTGTTCGAAGACAAGGTGGGCAATGAGCTGCAGAGTATTTTGATCGAGGCGGCGCAACGGGGCGTCAAGGTGGTCGCCAGCCTCGACGGTTTTGGCAGCGGCGAGTTGAGCCCGGCGTTCCTCGGTGCGTTGGCGGATGCGGGCGTGGCGGTGCAGATGTTCGACCCGGCGTCCAAGACGTTGGGCATTCGCACCAACTGGTTTCGCCGTCTGCACCGCAAGATCGTGGTGGTGGACGCTACCGTGGGGTTTATCGGCGGGATCAATTTTTCCGCCGACCACCTCGGCGATTTCGGCCCGGAAGCCAAACAGGATTACGCGGTGCAAATCACCGGCCCGGCGGTTGCCGACCTGCATCATTTCGCATTAGCGCAAAGCGGCCGCCAAGTGCGCACCCGACGTGGCTGGCGGCGGCGCCAGCAACGGCCCTCGGTATGGCCGACCGAGCAAGGTGACGGTCAGGTGCGCCTGATTTACCGCGACAACCTGCAACACCGAGACGACATCGAAGAGGCGTATATCCATGCGTTGAGCAAGGCGCAAAAACGTGCGGTGATCGCCAACGCTTATTTCTTCCCCGGTTACCGGCTACTGCGTGAGATCCGCAACGCCGCGCGGCGCGGGGTGCATGTGCAATTGATCATGCAGGGCCAACCCGATGTGCTGCTGGCCAAGCTGGCGGCGCGCATGCTCTACGACTACCTGCTCAAGGACGGCGTGGTGATCCACGAATACTGCCAGCGCCCACTGCACGGCAAAGTGGCGCTGGTGGATGACGAATGGAGCACCGTCGGTTCGAGCAACCTGGACCCGCTGAGTCTGGCGCTCAACCTGGAAGCCAACGTGCTGATCCGTGATCGTGCGTTCAACCAGCAGTTGTACGAACGTTTGGAGGCACTGGCGAACAACCACTGCAAGACCATGCCGGAGAACCGCAAGCCACGCCTGTGGCTGTGGCGCCTGACCGTGGGTTTCCTGGTGTTCCATGTGATGCGCCATTTCCCCGTGCTGACGGGTTGGCTGCCGGCCCATAAACCGCGTTTGAAACCTTTCGAGAGCCAGGCCCATGACCACTGAAACCGGCGGTTCACGCTTCAAGCGCTGGAAAAAACCGCTGACCATCGCGTTCTTCCTGCTGCTGATCGTGCTGTTCACGATGCTCGCGCGCCGCATCGACTGGAGCGAAGTGGTGCAGACCTTGGGCGACTTCAAGCTGCGCACCCTGCTGATCGCCAGCGCGTTGACCCTATGCAGTTTCATCGTCTACGCCTGCTTCGACCTGATCGGCCGCACCTACATCCGCCAGCCGTTGCGCTGGAAACAGATTTTGCCGGTGGGCATTATCAGCTACGCGTTCAACCTCAACCTCAGTGCGTGGGTGGGCGGTATCGCCATGCGCTATAGGCTGTATTCGCGGCTGGGGGTGAGCACCAGCAATATCGCCAAGATCCTTGGTCTGAGCCTGGCCACCAACTGGTTCGGTTACATGGCCCTGGCCGGCGTGGTGTTCAGTAGCGGTCTGGTGACTCTGCCGCCGGGCTGGAAGTTGAGCAGCGGCGCCTTGCAGGGTGTGGGGGTGTTGCTGGTATTGGCGAGCCTGGGCTACCTGGCGGCCTGCCGGTTCTCGAAGAAGCGCGCGTGGTCGATCCGCGGTATCGAAATCAACCTGCCGTCGCTGCGCATGGCGTGCCTGCAATTGGCATTGGGTGCACTGAACTGGTCGTTGATGGCGGCGGTGATTTTCACCCTGTTGCCGGGCAAGCTGGACTACCCGCTGGTGCTCGGCGTGCTGCTGATCAGCGCGATTGCCGGGGTGGTTACGCATATCCCGGCCGGGCTCGGGGTGCTGGAGGCGGTGTTTATCGCGCTGCTGCAACACGAGGCATCGCGCGGCAGCCTGCTGGCCGGGCTGATTGCGTACCGGGCGATCTATTTTATCTGCCCGTTGCTGATTGCCTTGGTCATGTACTTGGGCGTTGAAGCCAAGGCCAAGGCGCTGCGGGTGAAGAAAACACCCGCATAGGCTTAGCGCGACTGGATGATGCTTAAGCGCTCGCCCACCACCATCTCGGTGATCCAGTCCACCAGGATCGAGGTATAAGCCTGCTGGGACACCGGATCGCTGAGGGAATGGTCGGCACCGTCGATGATGCGGTGGGTCAGCGAGTGAGTATGCCGGCATGCCGCGCGGTAACTCATGATGGTGGCATGGGGCACGTGGTCGTCGGTTTCCGATTCGACGATCAATACATCCCCGGTAAACACCGAGCACGCGTGCAGGGCACGATTGGTCTCGGCCTGCACCAGGGTGCTGCGGTAATCCATCAAATCAGCCTTATCCAGGTCGCGCTTGGGCTTGAGCCACTCCTGATCGCGGTACAGCGCCGGTACCCGCAACGCCAGCCAACGCACCGGGCGTAACGAGGTGAGGATTGCCGCCAAGTAACCGCCGTAGCTGGTGCCTACCACCGCCACCGCCGAGGTGTCGATGGCCGGGTGCGCGATCAGCCGGTCGTAGGCGGCCAGCAGGTCGCGCAGGTTGTCTTCGCGCGTCACCCGCGACAGCGGAATACCGGTGCCGGCGTGACCTCGCAGGTCGAAGGTCAGGCACACACAACCCAGCCCCGCAATACCTTTGGCCCGCTCCAGGTCACGCTCCTGACTGCCGCCCCAGCCGTGCACAAACAACACGCCGGGCACTTTGGATTTGGGGCTCAGGAACGTGCCGCTCATTTGTTCGTCGTCGATATCGATCGCAATGCTTTCGCTTCTAGCCGTCATAAGAATTGACCGTTACGTACTTGAGAAGAAATTCGCTGTGTTCCGCCGGGCCTCGGTACACCTCGATGGCATCCGCCGGCAGCGCTTGGTCCTCGTAAGTCTCCACCGAGGACACGTAAATAGCCTTCAGGCCCGGATGGTTGATAAAGCTCTGTAGCGCGGCGACTTCCGCGCTGCTGGCACCGCCCATGCGCCAGGACTGTTCGAGTACGCCGCTGCGGCGCTGGCCCTGGCTATCCAGGCCTTGGGCGATATCGTAGTTGCGCCGCGAGGCGTAGAACCCTGGGTAACATTGGTCGGCGGCGGCGTCGAATACCCTGGCCTGCTCGACCGCCAGGCGCACGTCGTCGGGCAGCGCCAGTGCAAGCAGGTCGGCATAATCCCCAGGTACCACGAGCAGGTTAGAGCCCCCGTAGACCTCTTCGCCCTGCCCGTCCCGCGTCAGGTATTGCTGGCCGCAGTAACTGAGCACGTAATCGCCGATAAAGCTCTGGCCCACGCTGTGGGTGACGACGTCGTGCAGGTCCTGCTCCAGCACCACGCCGTTGTTGAACATTACCGCTGCTTCCGGGCGCGCCAGCACGGTATCCAGTTCGTCGAGGCTGCGGATCACTTGTTGACCGCGCCCTGCGCAGGCATGCACGGGTTTCAGGCGGATCGGCCCGCTGTACAGCAGGCGCGTGGCAGCCTCCCGCGCATCGCCTAAGGCAAATACGCTGAGGCCGTCGAGCACCACATCGCGCACTTGCTCGCAGAACTGCGGCGACCAGCCCTCCGGTGCCTTGGCATCCGGGCCGAGCAAGCCATGGCTGATGGCTTTGGTGCAGATGAAAGCGTGATCCACATATCCGCCCCACAGATCGTCCGGACCTTGGATATTCAAAGCGCGAGCCTGTTCTTGGCCGACAATGGTTTGCGTGGGCAATAAGTAGAGATCGCGCTCCGCATGCTGCTGCGGGTCATAGCTGCCAGCGAACTTGAGCCCGAGGATTTGCGCCAGCCAACGGGCCAGGGCGCGATTGGTGTCGACTTCATGCTGGGGCGCGCCATCGCGCGTGGAATGCGCCGCCACAGATTTCTTGCGTTGAATCGGGGTCATGCGTCCCCCCTTGGCCATCCTGCCATGTGTGTAGAAGGACAGTTGCAGGGATCAGGCCAACCCCAAGTTGAGGGGCAGTGCTGGCAAATCAGTCAGTTACGCTCAGAGCGATAGCCATTGGCCTGTTTGATTCTGCACGACCTCTTCTAGCGCCTCCGGCGTTCTGCACGATTCAAACGCCAAAACGACTACGGTAGTCGCTCGGCGCCAAGCCGGTGATCTTCTTGAAGGTGGCGCGAAAGGCACTGGGGTCTTGATAACCCACGGTCCAGGCGATGTGGTCGATGGTGCCATTGGTGAATTCCAGCATTTGCCGCGCCTTGCCAACCCGCAGGTGCTGGCAGTATTCAGTGGGCTTGAGCCCGGTGGCATTGCGAAAACGGCGAAGGAACGTGCGTTCTTCCAGTCCCGCCTGCTGTGCCATGGCTGCAACGGACACATCCACCGCGCCGCTGGCCTGCAACCAATGCTGGACCTTGAGAATCGCCCCATCGCCATGGCTGAGGATCGGCGCAAAGTTGCTGCCGCACTGGCTGGCGCTGTCGCTGTGCTCGATCACCAGGAAACGCGCTGTGTCGGCGGCGATACTCGGCCCCATCAGGCGGTCGACCAGGCGCAAGCCCAATTCGGACCAGACCATCAGCCCGGCGGTGGTGATGAGGTCGCCGTCGTCCACAATCGGCTTATCCGCCTCCAACCGCACCGACGGGTACAGCGCGGCAAACGACTCGGCGGATGACCAATGGGTGGTGGCGCTGCGCCCGTCCAGCAGGCCGCTGCGCGCCAGCATGATCGAACCGATGCACACGCCACCGAGCACCGTACCGTCGGCATGCCTTTTACGCAGCCACGCCAGTAGAGTCGGCGGCGCCTGGTCGTCAGTGAAGCCACAAATCGAGGGCGGCACCAACACAGCCATCAGCGGCAGTTCCGGGCCGGGCTGGCTGTCGAATACCCGCACAGGTTCACCCTCGGCCTGCACTTGCCAATGGCTGATGCGCAGCAACGGTAGCTGGGTGGACGCATGCTCGGCAGCAATGCGATTGGCCACGCCGAACAGATCGGTCAAACCATGCACCGCGGCCAATTGCGCGCCCTGGTAGATCAGCACTCCCAGCTCAACAGTGGAGCGTTCCACGGCCATTGTCAGTTTTCCCCCTGTTATTGTCGGTGCTGCCAATCCTCGGGCGCGACGCCAGCTAAGATACTGGGCCCATCAACCCATCACGAGGCAACCTCCATGGCCAAGCAGGCGCTCATCCTAATCGATATCCAGAACGACTACTTCCCCCAGGGAAAGTGGCCGCTCGACGGCGTGCAAGCCGCTGCCGACAAGGCGGCGCAGGTACTGCAAGCCTTTCGCCAGGCCGGCGATGCGGTGATTCATGTGCGTCATGAGTTTACATCCGAGGATGCACCGTTCTTCACTCCCGGCTCCGAAGGCGCACACCTGCACAGCCAGGTGCTCAATCAAGGCGATGAGCCAGTGGTGCTCAAGCATTTCGTGAACGCGTTTCGCGAAACCAACCTGCGCGCGTTGCTCGAACAACGCAGCATCACCGAACTGGTGGTAGTCGGCAGCATGAGCCATATGTGCATCGACGGCGTGGTGCGGGCTGCGGCAGACATGGGCTACACCGTCACCGTGATCCATGACGCGTGCGCCACCCGCGACCTGGAGTTCAACGGCCAGGTGATTCCCGCAGCGCAGGTGCATGGCGCCTATATGGCGTCACTGGCATTCGGTTATGCGGGCGTGGTGTCGGCGGATGAGTTTCTGACAGCGCAAACGGCGACGGCCTGACCGTCACCGTCAAGGGGCGCTTTAGCGCGTGGCGATGATGAACAGACGTGGAAACGGCAACAGCACGGTGCCGTCAGCCAGAGCCGGATAACCTTGGGTGATCCGCGCCTGGTATTCCTGTAGGAAAGCGACTCTTTCTTCGTCGGTCAACGGCGCAAGAAAAGGTCGCAGCCCTGTGCCCTTGAACCACTCCACCACGGCCCCATGATCGGCCAACGGATGTTGGTAGGTGGTGCGCCATACGTCGACCGTGCTGCAGTGCTTGCTCAGCAGTTCGTAGTAGTAGCCAGGCGCATGCCGCTCGTTGTGTTTGAAGCCACCAATCTTCGCCGCCCACGGGCCATCGGCAGCGACTTCGCGGGCGAGCCGGTGGGCAGGTTCATCAAGGTTGTCCGGCGTCTGCACGGCCAAGGTGCCGCCGGGCGTCAGTTGCTGGATCAGGTGCGGGTACAACGTAGCGTGGTCGGGCAGCCATTGCAGCGAGGCGTTGGCCAGAATCACATCGAAAGACTGGGACGGCTGCCACGCGCCAATATCCGCCAGTTCGAAACTCAAGGCAGGCAAACGCTTACGGGCGTCGATCAACATATCGCCGGAGCTGTCGATGCCAGTGATGTGCGCCTGCGGGAAACGCGCCGCCAATACTTCGGTGGAGTTGCCCGGGCCGCACCCCAGATCAACGGCCGTGCGCACCTCGACGGTGGGGATGGCGGCAACCAGATCACGCACCGGGCGGGTACGTTGCTGTTCGAACATCGTGTATTGCTTGGCTGACCAGGTCATCGCGGCTTTCCTTCGTTTGAGAGGATGGCCACAGCCTAAATCGTGTTAGCTATGAGAACAAACCTAGGATTATTGGCCCTCCCTGCGTGGTAAGGGGGTTGGTACATCAGAAACCCAACGGGGGTTTTCCATCGTGTCGCCCGAGAAACCGATCTAAACTCAGTTCTGCCCCGTGCAGAATCGGCATCAGGGAGGCATTAGTAAAAACTGCCAGCGCAGTGTCCACGGACGATTTTTCTGGCCATCACCGCCAAATTAATCCGCATATCCATGGAGCTATGCCATGTCCTATCTAAAAACTCGCGAAGGCAATGATCTTTATTACAAAGACTGGGGCAGCGGTCAGCCCGTTGTGTTCTGTCATGGGTGGCCACTGAACAGCGACAGTTGGGAATCGCAGATGCTGCATTTCGCTAACAATGGTTTTCGCGCCATTGCACATGACCGCCGGGGGCATGGTCGTTCAAGCCAGCCCTGGGATGGCAATGACATGGACCATTACGCCGATGATTTGGCGGAGCTGATAGAACATCTGGATCTGAAAGAGGTAATTCTTTTCGGGTTTTCTACCGGCGGCGGCGAAGTCGCACGCTACATCGCTCGCCACGGCGTTGCGCGCGTAGCGAAGGCGGGTTTGATTTGCGCGGTCACGCCATTGATGCTTAAAACCGCCAGCAACCCACAAGGAACACCAATCGAAGTTTTCGACGGATTACGTGCCGACTCCATCGCCAATCGCTCGCAGCTTTATCTTGATCTGGCCAGCGGCCCATTTTTTGGATTCAACCGGGCGGGCGTCACACCCTCTCAAGGTTTAATTAATTCATTCTGGGCGCAGGGTGTGATGGGGGGGCATAAAAATACTTTTGATAGCATCAAAGCATTTTCGGAAACCGACTTCCGAGAGGACTTGAAACACTTCAGCATACCCACACTCATCATCCACGGCAGTGACGATCAAATAGTGCCGATACAGGCCTCTGCGTTGCAGACTAACTTCTTGATCCCGCACTCCGAGTTGCTGATCTACTCACGCGCGCCTCATGGTTTGACGGACACTCATAAGCAGCGGGTCAACACAGACATGCTGGCATTCGCCCTGCGTTAGGCGCAGTCCATACAAAAAAACCGCGCGGCTTTGTCAGCGGCGCGGTTTTTTTCAGCTTGCAGTGTTTGCCTTCAAGACGTCCTAGAACGGAATGTCATCATCAAAGCTGTCGAAATCCGCCGCCGGCTGAGGTGCCGCCTGCTGTGGCGCTGGACGCGACTCACGCTGTGGCTGCTGACTTGGCTGTGGGCGCGACTGCTGTGGACGCGGTGCCGAGTTGGACATGCCGCCCTGGCCCTGTTGGTCGCTCTGTGGACGGCCGCCCAGCAGTTGCATGGTGCCTTGCATGTCGACCACGATTTCAGTGGTGTAGCGCTTGATGCCGTCTTTTTCCCACTCGCGGGTCTGCAATTTGCCTTCGATGTAGACCTGCGAACCTTTGCGCAGGTATTCGCCGGCGATTTCCGCGACCTTGCCGAACATCGACACGCGGTGCCATTCGGTCTTCTCGACCTTCTGGCCGGTCTGCTTGTCGGTCCACTGTTCGCTGGTCGCCAGACTCAGGTTGGTCACGGCATTACCGTTAGGCAAGTAGCGAACTTCGGGATCCTGGCCGCATGTACCGACCAATATGACTTTGTTAACCCCACGGGCCATAACGTTCTCCTAAGCTGGGCGCGCTGTCGGCACTGGGTTGACCAGTTGCTCGAGCGTCGCGCGATCCAATAATTCGGTGTCCAATTTGATGTAGATCGCGGCTTCTTCCGCAACCACTACTGCGTCCGTTACTCCAACGACGGCCTTGAGGCGCTCGACCAAGCCAGCCTCGCGCATCGCTTCAGGCGATAACGGCAGGCGCAGGCTCGTCACATACGGAGGTTCGCGCATGGTAACAGCAAAGGCCAGCCAGAGGGCAGCCAGACCTGCGCACCCAAGGAACACAACCGACAAACCGCCATGCTGGAACATCCAGCCACCCATGATGCCGCCCAATGCGGAGCCCAGGAACTGGCTGGTGGAATACACCCCCATCGCCGTGCCCTTGCCGCCGGCCGGTGAAACTTTACTGATCAGCGAAGGCAGCGAAGCCTCCAACAGGTTGAACGCGGTGAAGAACACCACCGTGCCGATTACCAGCGCCCTCAGGCTATCGCCGAACTGCCAGAAGAATAGTTCAGTGAGCATCAATGTCGCGACGGCGCCCAGCAAAACACGTTTCATTTTGCGTCGCTTCTCGCCATAGATGATGAACGGGATCATGGCGAAGAATGAAATCAGCAACGCGGTCAGGTACACCCACCAGTGCTGCTCCTTGGGCAGACCGGCTTTTTGTACCAGGGCCAGGGGCAAGGCGACGAAGCTGCACATCAGCATGGCGTGTAATACGAAGATACCTAAATCCAGGCGCAGTAAGTCCGGGTGCTTGAGCGTCGGCAACAGCGCCTTGCGCGCAACGCCCGACTCGCGATGCTGCAGCGTGCCGGTGGAGCGCGGCACCATGAACGCCACGATCACGATACCGAACAATGCCATACCACCAGTGGCCAGAAACAAACCATGCAGACCAAAAGCGCGCGTCAGCAGCGGACCCACCACCATGGCCACGGCAAACGACAGGCCGATGGTCATGCCGATCATGGCCATGGCCTTGGTTCGATGCTGTTCGCGGGTCAGGTCCGATAGCAACGCCATCACCGCCGCCGAAATCGCCCCGGCGCCCTGTAGGATGCGGCCAGCGATCACGCCCCATATCGAATCGGATTGCGCTGCGAGTACGCTGCCAAGGGCAAATACGACCAGCCCGAGATAAATCACCGGACGACGACCAATGCGGTCGGAAATGATCCCGAACGGAATCTGAAAAATCGCCTGGGTCAGGCCGTAGGCACCAATGGCCAGACCAATCAAAGCGGGGGTCGCGCCTGCGAGATCCATCCCGTAGGTCGCCAGTACCGGCAATACCATGAACATGCCAAGCATACGGAAGGCGAACACCAGGGCCAGACCGCTTGCCGCGCGGGTCTCGCCGCTACTCATGCGTTCGCTGTGGGGATCGTGCATGGAAAAACCTCGTGTGAACCGGCGGCGATTCTACCAGTCCCATCGATTGAGAGGGTATATGCGGCGGTTTGCCGCGCAGCTTTCATGTAAGGCTGCAAGCGGCCTTTTGACAGTGTATATTCATCCAGTCTTTAGCCGTATACTCCGGCATTATTTACGCCCGCCGTGCGAGGCCATCTTGGACAAGATCCTGATTCGTGGGGCTAGAACCCACAACCTGAAGAACATCGACCTGACCCTGCCACGGGACAAACTGATCGTGATCACCGGCCTGTCCGGGTCCGGCAAATCGTCTCTGGCCTTCGATACGCTGTATGCCGAAGGTCAGCGTCGTTATGTGGAGTCGCTGTCGGCCTACGCCCGCCAGTTCCTGTCGATGATGGAAAAGCCTGACGTCGATACCATCGAAGGTCTGTCGCCAGCCATTTCCATCGAACAGAAGTCGACGTCCCATAACCCCCGTTCCACCGTGGGCACCATTACCGAAATCTATGACTATCTGCGCCTGCTGTATGCGCGGGTAGGTATCCCCCGCTGCCCGGACCACGACATTCCTCTGGAAGCCCAGACCGTCAGCCAGATGGTCGACCTGGTGTTGGCGCAGCCCGAAGGGGCTAAGCTGATGCTGCTGGCGCCGGTGATCCGCGAGCGCAAGGGCGAACATCTGTCCGTATTCGAAGAGCTGCGCGCCCAGGGTTTCGTGCGAGCTCGCATCAACGGCAAGCTCTATGAACTCGATGAAGCACCGAAGCTCGACAAGCAGAAGAAGCATTCTATCGATGTTGTAGTCGATCGCTTCAAAGTGCGGGCGGACCTGCAGCAACGCCTGGCTGAATCGTTTGAAACAGCGCTGAAACTGGCGGACGGTATTGCCCTGGTCGCACCAATGGATGACGAACCGGGCGAAGAAATCATCTTCTCCGCACGCTTTGCCTGCCCGATTTGTGGCCACGCCATCAGCGAGCTGGAACCCAAGCTGTTCTCTTTCAACAACCCGGCCGGCGCCTGCCCGACCTGCGATGGTCTGGGGGTCAAGCAATTCTTCGACATCAAGCGCCTGGTCAATGGTGAGTTGACCCTTGCCGAAGGCGCGATACGCGGCTGGGATAGGCGTAACGTCTATTACTTCCAGATGCTCGGTTCGCTGGCCTCCCACTATAAGTTCAGCCTGGAAGTGCCGTTCAACCAACTGCCAGCGGACCAGCAAAAGGTCATCCTAAATGGCAGCGGCTCGCAGAATGTCGACTTCAAGTACTTGAACGACCGAGGCGATATCGTCAAGCGTTCTCACCCGTTTGAAGGCATCGTGCCGAATCTGGAGCGCCGCTATCGCGAGACCGAATCGGCGAGCGTGCGCGAAGAATTGGCGAAGTTCCTCAGCACCCAGCCGTGCCCGGATTGCCGGGGTACGCGCCTGCGACGCGAGGCGCGTCATGTGTGGGTTGGTGAAAAAACCCTGCCGGCGGTGACCAATCTGCCGATTGGCGATGCCTGTGAGTACTTTGGTGAGCTCAAGCTCACCGGGCGTCGCGGGGAAATTGCCGACAAGATTCTCAAAGAGATTCGTGAACGTTTGCAGTTCCTGGTCAACGTCGGCCTGGACTACCTTTCGCTCGATCGCAGCGCGGACACGCTGTCCGGCGGTGAAGCCCAACGGATTCGCCTGGCCAGTCAGATCGGCGCAGGCCTCGTGGGTGTCCTTTATATCCTCGATGAACCTTCGATTGGTTTGCACCAGCGCGACAACGACAGGTTGCTGGGCACCTTGAAACACCTGCGCGATATCGGTAACACGGTGATTGTGGTCGAGCACGATGAAGATGCGATTCGCTTGGCGGATTATGTGGTCGACATCGGGCCGGGTGCAGGTGTGCATGGCGGGCATATTGTCGCCGAGGGCACGCCGGCCGAAGTCATGGCTCACCCGGATTCGCTGACCGGTAAGTACCTCTCGGGTCGAGTGAAGATCGAAGTCCCGGCCAAACGCACACCGCGCAACAAGAAGATGGCCCTGCACCTCAAGGGCGCGCGTGGCAATAACTTGCGCAATGTAGACCTGGAGATTCCACTGGGCCTGCTTACCTGCGTGACGGGTGTTTCCGGGTCAGGCAAGTCGACGCTGATCAACAACACGCTATTCCCTTTGAGTGCCACCGCCTTGAACGGCGCGACCACTCTGGAAGCGGCGGCACACGACAGCATCAAAGGCCTGGAACATCTGGATAAAGTGGTCGATATCGACCAGAGCCCTATTGGTCGCACGCCGCGCTCTAACCCTGCGACTTACACCGGGCTGTTTACCCCGATTCGCGAACTGTTCGCTGGGGTTCCGGAGTCGCGCTCCCGCGGCTACGGGCCGGGCCGGTTCTCGTTCAACGTCAAGGGTGGCCGCTGCGAAGCCTGCCAGGGCGATGGCTTGATCAAGGTAGAAATGCACTTCCTGCCGGACATCTACGTGCCCTGCGATGTATGCAAGAGCAAGCGCTATAACCGCGAGACCCTGGAGATCAAATACAAGGGCAAGAGCATCCACGAAACCCTCGAAATGACGATCGAGGAAGCGCGGGAGTTCTTCGATGCAGTTCCGGCACTGGCGCGCAAGCTGCAGACTTTGATGGATGTAGGCTTGTCGTATATCAAGCTCGGACAGTCGGCTACTACCCTGTCCGGCGGTGAGGCGCAACGGGTGAAGTTGTCTCGTGAACTATCCAAGCGCGATACCGGCAAGACTTTGTACATCCTGGACGAGCCGACCACCGGCCTGCACTTCGCCGATATCCAGCAACTGCTGGATGTGCTGCACCGACTCCGTGACCATGGCAATACCGTGGTAGTGATCGAGCATAACTTGGATGTGATCAAAACGGCCGACTGGCTGGTGGACCTCGGGCCGGAAGGTGGCTCCAAGGGTGGCCAGATCATCGCAGTGGGCACGCCGGAGCAGGTCTCCGAGATGCCCCAATCCCACACGGGTTACTACTTGAAACCTTTGCTGGCACGCGATCGGGCCTGATTTATCCGGCGCAATAAAAAGCCCCTGTCACCTTATTGGGTGACAGGGGCTTTTTCGTACCGGAAATCAGAACTGCGATTGCAGGTAGTTTTCCAGACCAATCAGCTTGATCAGACCCAGCTGTTTTTCCAACCAGTAGGTGTGATCTTCTTCAGTGTCGTTCAACTGCACACGCAGAATTTCGCGGGTGACGTAGTCGTTATGCTGTTCGCATAACTCAATGCCCTTGCAGAGCGCAGCACGAACTTTGTACTCAAGGCGAAGGTCGGCGGCGAGCATGTCAGGTACCGTCGTGCCCACATCCAGATCATCAGGGCGCATACGTGGCGTCCCCTCGAGCATCAAGATGCGGCGCATCAGCGCATCGGCGTGCTGTGCCTCTTCTTCCATTTCATGGTTGATACGCTCGTAGAGCTCGGTAAAGCCCCAGTCTTCGTACATGCGCGAATGGATGAAATATTGGTCACGAGCTGCCAGTTCGCCCGTCAGCAACGTGTTGAGGTAATCGATTACGTCGGGGTGACCTTGCATCGCCCTACATCTCCCTGCTTTAAAGTCTGTAGTTTGAACCATGATGACCTGGAGGTCACGAGACCAACGGCAGAAAAGTGAAGATTTATCGTAAAAAGTAGCTGAAATAACGCAAAAACCGCCCTAATGAGGGCGGTTCTGCTTCTCGTTTAGAGTCAGTTAAGCGATACACCCAGCGCCTTTGCGATTGCTTCTCCGTAAGCTGGGTCTGCTTTGTAGAAGTGTCGCAACTGACGCTCAACGACATCACTCGAAACCCCAGACATCGCACCGGCAATGTTGTTGGTGAGCAGAGCTTTCTGCTCATCGCTCATCAGCCGGAAAAGCGCACCTGCGTGGCTGTAGTAGTCGGTGTCTTCGCGATGATCGTAGCGGTCCGCCGCACCGCTCAATGCCAATGCGGGTTCAGCATATTGAGGCGCTTGTTTCGGCGCGTCGGAATAGCTATTCGGTTCGTAGTTGGGAGCCGCCCCGCCATTACTACCGAATGCCATGGAGCCGTCACGCTGGTAGCTATTCACCGGGCTGCGTGGCGCATTCACTGGCAGCTGCTGGTGGTTGGTACCGACACGGTAGCGGTGCGCATCTGCATAAGCGAATACGCGACCTTGCAGCATACGGTCGGGAGACAACCCTACACCCGGAACCATGTTGCTTGGGCCGAACGCAGCCTGCTCTACTTCAGCGAAGTAGTTTTGCGGGTTACGGTTAAGCTCCAGCTCGCCAACTTCGATCAGCGGGAATTCCTTTTGCGACCATGTTTTGGTCACGTCGAAAGGATTTTCGTAATGAGCATTGGCCTGCGCCTCAGTCATGATCTGGATGCACACCCGCCATTTAGGGAATTCACCGCGCTCAATTGCCCTGAACAGGTCGCGCTGCGCGTAATCGGGATCTGTTCCCGCGAGGCGCGCGGCTTCTTCCGGCGCGAGGTTCTTGATGCCTTGCTTGGTCTTGTAGTGCCACTTGACCCAACGCCGCTCGCCTTGCGCGTTGATCAGGCTGTAGGTGTGGCTACCGAAGCCGTGCATATGACGGTAGCCATCAGGGATACCGCGGTCAGAGAACAAAATCGTGACCTGATGCAGCGCTTCGGGAGAATGCGACCAAAAATCCCACATCATTTGCGCGCTTTTCAGGTTGCTTTGCGGCAGGCGCTTTTGAGTGTGGATAAAGTCAGGGAATTTCAACGGATCGCGAATGAAGAATACCGGTGTGTTGTTACCCACGATGTCCCAGTTACCCTCTTCGGTATAGAACTTCAAAGCGAAACCGCGGGGATCGCGCTCAGTGTCAGCCGAACCACGCTCACCACCGACCGTAGAAAATCGCAAAAAGGTAGGCGTCTGCTTGCCAACCGCTTCGAAAAGCTTAGCACTGGTGTATTGGGTGATGTCGCGGGTCACGGTAAACGTGCCGTATGCGCCCGAGCCTTTGGCGTGTACGCGGCGCTCAGGAATGTTTTCACGGTTGAAGTGAGCAAGCTTCTCGATCAGATGAAAATCATCAAGAAGCAGAGGACCACGCGGGCCGGCCGAACGAGAGTTCTGGTTATCCGCAACGGGAGCACCGCTCGCGGTGGTAAGGATTTTATCCTGGCTCATGTTCAATTTTCCTCAGGTCAGATGTGGCACTGCCGGCTAATCGGCTTGAAGGAAGTATTGATCATCAACATGAAACTGACAAATTCATTAAATCGTCAGCATCAATAGAAAATATCTACCAACAATTCCTATTCCCATGGTGCCAACTGCAATTTGAGGAAGCTTGTACCCATCGCGCTTTTCTTATGCGCACAAAAAACCGGGCACTAGGCCCGGTTTTTCGTTACAGACTGTCGTCTTACTCGGCGCTTACAGCTTCGCCAGCAGTAGCACGATCAACCAACTCGACGTACGCCATTGGCGCGTTGTCGCCAGCGCGGAAACCGCACTTGAGGATGCGCAGGTAGCCACCCTCACGGGTAGCGTAGCGCTTACCCAGGTCGTTGAAGAGCTTACCAACGATAGCTTTCGAACGAGTACGGTCGAAAGCCAGACGGCGGTTAGCCAGGCTGTCTGTCTTAGCCAAAGTAATCAGCGGCTCAGCAACGCGACGCAGTTCTTTAGCTTTCGGCAGTGTAGTTTTGATCAGCTCGTGCTCGAACAGCGACACCGCCATGTTTTGGAACATGGCCTTGCGGTGCGAGCTGGTACGGCTCAGGTGACGACCACTTTTACGATGACGCATGGTTCATTCCTTACCAAACTCACGTTCGGTGATTACGACGATCAGGCAGTCGCCTTGTCGTCCTTCTTAAGACTTGCAGGCGGCCAGTTGTCGAGGCGCATGCCGAGGGACAGACCGCGGGAGGCCAGAACGTCCTTGATTTCGGTCAAGGATTTCTTGCCCAGGTTCGGAGTCTTCAACAGTTCTACTTCGGTACGCTGAATCAGGTCGCCGATGTAGTAAATGTTTTCCGCCTTAAGGCAGTTAGCCGAACGTACAGTCAGTTCCAGATCGTCAACCGGGCGAAGCAGGATCGGATCGATCTCGTCTTCCTGCTCGATTACCACTGGTTCGCTGTCACCTTTGAGGTCCACAAACGCAGCCAACTGCTGTTGCAGAATGGTTGCAGCGCGGCGGATAGCCTCTTCAGGATCCAGGGTACCGTTGGTTTCCAGATCAATAACCAGCTTGTCCAGGTTAGTACGCTGTTCGACACGGGCGTTTTCCACCACGTATGCGATACGGCGAACCGGGCTGAACGAAGAGTCAAGCTGCAAGCGACCAATGCTGCGGCTTTCGTCTTCATCGCTCTGACGCGAGTCGGCCGGTTCATAACCACGACCACGAGCTACGGTGAGCTTCATGTTCAGGGCGCCGTTAGACGCCAGGTTAGCGATTACGTGATCGGGGTTAACGATCTCGACATCATGATCCAGCTGAATATCGGCAGCGGTAACCACCCCCGAACCCTTCTTCGACAAGGTCAGCGTAACTTCGTCACGGCCGTGCAGCTTGATAGCCAGACCTTTAAGGTTCAACAGGATTTCAATTACGTCTTCCTGTACACCTTCGATGGCGCTGTACTCGTGGAGCACACCGTCAATCTCGGCCTCGACTACTGCACAGCCGGGCATTGAGGACAACAGGATGCGGCGCAGCGCGTTGCCCAGGGTGTGGCCAAAACCACGCTCGAGAGGCTCGAGAGTGATCTTAGCGCGGGTTGGACTGACAACCTGCACATCAATGTGGCGGGGTGTCAGGAACTCATTTACCGAAATCTGCATGGATGCACCTATTTTCTAGCCCTTACTTGGAGTAGAGCTCGACAATCAGGCTTTCGTTGATGTCGGCGGACAGATCACTGCGAGCTGGAACGTTCTTGAAAACGCCCGACTTCTTCTCAGTGTCTACTTCTACCCATTCTACGCGGCCACGTTGGGCACACAGATCGAGAGCTTGGACAATGCGAAGTTGGTTTTTAGCTTTCTCGCGAACTGCGACCACGTCACCAGCACGAACCTGGTAAGACGGAACGTTTACGGTCTGACCGTTAACGCTGATCGACTTGTGCGATACCAGCTGACGGGATTCGGCACGAGTCGAACCAAAGCCCATACGGTATACAACGTTGTCCAGACGGCATTCGAGCAGTTGCAGCAGGTTTTCACCGGTTGCACCTTTCTTGCCAGCAGCTTCTTTGTAGTAGCCGCTGAACTGACGCTCGAGAACGCCGTAGATACGACGGACCTTCTGCTTTTCACGCAGTTGGGTGCCGTAATCGGACTGGCGACCGCGGCGTTGGCCGTGGATACCAGGTGCTGCTTCGATGTTGCACTTCGATTCGATCGCGCGCACGCCGCTCTTCAGGAAGAGATCGGTGCCTTCGCGACGAGCGAGTTTGCATTTTGGACCAATGTAACGAGCCATTCTTTACAATCTCCTGGATTACACGCGGCGCTTCTTCGGCGGACGGCACCCGTTGTGCGGGATTGGCGTCACGTCGGTGATGCTGGCGATCTTATAGCCACAGCCGTTCAAAGCACGGACAGCAGACTCACGACCTGGACCTGGACCCTTGACGTTAACGTCGAGGTTTTTCAGGCCGTATTCCAGCGCAGCTTGACCAGCACGCTCAGCAGCTACTTGAGCAGCGAACGGGGTGGACTTGCGGGAACCGCGGAAACCCGAACCACCGGAGGTAGCCCAAGAAAGCGCGTTACCTTGACGGTCGGTGATGGTCACGATGGTGTTGTTAAAAGATGCATGGATGTGGGCGATGCCATCAACCACTGTCTTTTTAACTTTTTTACGAGGACGAGCAGCAGGTTTTGCCATGATAATTTTCCTGTCGATTCGCGGGGGCGATTACTTGCGGATCGGCTTACGCGGACCTTTACGGGTACGCGCGTTAGTCTTGGTACGCTGACCGCGTACTGGAAGACCACGACGATGACGCAGACCGCGATAGCAACCGAGGTCCATCAAACGCTTGATTTTCATGTTGATTTCGCGACGCAGGTCACCTTCAGTGGTGAACTTCGCCACTTCGCCACGCAGCTGTTCAATCTGCTCGTCGCTCAGATCCTTGATCTTAGCGGCTGGGTTTACCCCAGCAACTGCGCAAATTTTCTGCGCAGTAGTGCGACCAACACCATAGATGTAGGTCAGCGAGATAACAGTGTGCTTGTTATCTGGAATGTTAACGCCTGCAATACGGGCCATTCAGTGGGACTCCAATTGACAGCTACCTACGCCCCGGAAGCCAAGAAATAGGGCGCGAGATAATATCGCTGTAATAACAAATAATCAACCCGGCAGCGCACTAGCTGCCGGGCTTCAAGCGGATCACACTCAGCCTTGGCGCTGTTTGTGACGCGGTTCCGCGCTGCAAATTACTCGAACAACACCTTCGCGGCGAATAATCTTGCAGTTACGGCACAGCTTTTTCACCGATGCACGAACTTTCATCACCAACTCCTCGAACCTTATGGGTACTCAGCGCAACATGCCGCTGCCGTAACCCTTCAGGTTGGCTTTCTTCATCAGGGATTCGTACTGGTGCGAAACGAGGTGCGATTGTACTTGGGACATGAAGTCCATCACAACCACGACCACGATCAGCAACGAGGTCCCGCCAAGGTAGAACGGAACGTTTGCCGCAACCACCAGGAACTGGGGCAACAGGCACACGGCCGTCATATATAGAGCACCGAACAGGGTTAAACGAGTCAAAACGCCATCAATGTAGCGTGCAGACTGCTCACCTGGACGGATACCCGGAATAAAGGCACCGGACTTCTTCAGGTTTTCCGCTACGTCTTTCGGATTGAACATCAACGCCGTATAGAAGAAGCAGAAGAAAATAATCCCTGCACTAAACAGCAGAATATTCAACGGCTGACCAGGAGCGATCGACTGAGAGAGGTCCTGCAGCCAGCCCATATTTTCAGACTGACCAAACCAGGTACCCAACGAAGCCGGAAACAGCAAAATGCTGCTCGCGAAAATTGCCGGAATAACACCGGCCATATTCACTTTCAGCGGCAAGTGGCTAGTCTGCGCGGCAAAAACCTTACGGCCCTGCTGACGCTTGGCGTAGTGAACAGCAATACGACGCTGGCCACGCTCAATGAACACCACAAAACCGATAATCGCTACTGCCAGCAAACCGATGGCAACCAAGGCGAAGATATTGATATCACCCTGACGTGCAGACTCAAAAGACTGCCCAATCGCTCTCGGAAGACCGGCGACGATACCTGCGAAAATCAACATCGAGATACCGTTACCAACACCACGCTCAGTAATCTGCTCACCCAGCCACATCATGAACATTGCACCAGCCACAAAAGTGGAAACTGCAACGAAATGGAAGCCAAAGTCACCAGTGAACGCAACACCCTGCCCGGCCAGGCCAACGGACATGCCGATAGCTTGAACCAGTGCGAGGATGACAGTGCCGTAGCGGGTGTACTGGCTAATCTTGCGACGGCCAGCTTCACCTTCCTTCTTCAACTGCTCCAGCTGCGGGCTGACGGCGGTCATCAGTTGCATGATGATCGATGCCGAAATATACGGCATGATCCCCAGCGCAAAGATGCTCATCCGCTCCAGCGCGCCGCCGGAAAACATGTTGAACAAGCTAAGAATGGTCCCCTCATTCTGTCGAAACAGGTCTGCGAGTCGGTCCGGGTTGATACCTGGAACCGGGATGTGTGCGCCTATTCGGTAGACGATAATCGCCAGGAACAGAAAACGCAGACGAGCCCAGAGTTCAGACATACCGCCTTTGCCGAGCGCAGAGAGAGCACCTTGCTTAGCCATTTATTCCTCGAACTTGCCGCCAGCTGCTTCGATAGCCGAACGCGCACCTTTGGTGGCGCCGATTCCCTTGCCGATAGTGACAGCGCGTGTCACTTCACCGGACAGCATGATTTTCACACGCTGTACGTTGACGTTGATCACGTTGGCATCTTTCAGGGTCTGCAGAGTAACGATGTCGCCTTCCACTTTAGCCAGCTCGGACAGACGCACTTCTGCGCGATCCATGGCTTTCAGGGATACGAAACCGAACTTAGGCAGGCGACGATGCAACGGCTGTTGACCGCCTTCAAAGCCTGGAGCGATGGTACCACCGGAGCGGGAGGTCTGACCTTTGTGGCCACGGCCACCAGTCTTACCCAAACCGCTACCGATACCACGGCCCGGACGATGCTTTTCGCGACGGGAACCCGGCGCTGGACTCAGATCATTGAGTTTCATCGATTAACCCTCGACACGCAGCATGTAGTAAGCCTTGTTGATCATCCCGCGATTCTCGGGAGTATCCTGGACTTCTACAGTGTGACCGATGCGACGCAGACCCAGACCCTTAACACACAGTTTGTGGTTAGGGATGCGGCCGGTCATGCTTTTGATCAGCGTTACTTTAACGGTAGCCATGATCAGAAAATCTCCTGGACGCTTTTGCCACGCTTGGCGGCAATGGATTCAGGGGACTGCATAGCTTTCAAACCTTTGAAAGTGGCGTGAACCACGTTTACCGGGTTAGTCGAGCCGTAGCACTTGGCCAGAACGTTCTGAACACCAGCAACTTCGAGGACAGCACGCATAGCGCCACCAGCGATGATACCGGTACCTTCAGAAGCAGGCTGCATGTACACCTTCGAAGCGCCATGGGCGGACTTCATTGCGTACTGCAGGGTGGTTCCGTTCAGATCAACTTGGATCATGTTGCGACGAGCCGCTTCCATTGCCTTCTGGATCGCAGCAGGCACTTCTCGCGACTTGCCACGGCCGAAGCCAACACGCCCTTTACCATCACCAACCACGGTCAACGCGGTGAAAGTGAAGATACGGCCGCCTTTAACGGTTTTGGCTACGCGGTTAACTTGAACCAGCTTCTCAATGTAGCCTTCGTCGCGCTTTTGGTCGTTATTTGACATAACTTAGAACTCCAGCCCAGCTTCACGAGCAGCATCAGCCAACGCTTTAACGCGGCCGTGGTACTTGAAGCCAGAGCGGTCGAAAGCCACTTGCGAGACGCCAGCGGCCTTAGCACGCGTAGCGACCAGCTGGCCAACCTTTGTGGCCGCGTCGATGTTGCCAGTGGCACCATCACGCAGTTCTTTATCCAAAGTCGAGGCGCTTGCCAGGACTTTGTTGCCGTCGGCCGAGATGACCTGGGCGTAGATGTGCTGCGACGAGCGGAACACGCAGAGACGCACGACTTCGAGTTCGTGCATTTTCAGGCGTGCTTTGCGAGCGCGACGCAGTCGAGTAACTTTTTTGTCGGTCATTTGCTATGCCCTACTTCTTCTTGGCTTCTTTACGACGGACGACTTCGTCCGCGTAGCGCACACCTTTGCCTTTGTACGGCTCTGGTGGACGGAAGTCGCGGATCTCAGCAGCCACTTGACCTACCAGCTGCTTATCGATGCCCTTGATCAGGATATCGGTCTGGCTAGGAGTCTCAGCGGTGATGCCTTCCGGCAGTTCGTAATCCACTGGGTGCGAAAAGCCAAGGGCCAGGTTCAAAACCGTGCCTTTTGCTTGCGCTTTGTAACCAACACCGACCAGCTGGAGCTTACGCTCGAAGCCTTGGCTTACGCCTTGGACCATGTTGTTCACCAACGCACGCGTGGTACCGGCCATTGCGCGAGTCTGTTGATCGCCATTGCGAGCAGCGAAACGCAGCTCACCAGCTTCTTCAACGATCTCAACGGACGAATGGATGTTCAGTTCAAGAGTACCCTTGGCACCCTTCACCGAAAGCTGTTGGCCTGCGAATTTGACTTCGACACCGGCTGGCAGCTTAACGGGGTTCTTAGCGACGCGAGACATGCTTATCCCCCCTTAGAACACAGTGCAAAGAACTTCGCCGCCGACACCGGCAGCGCGCGCAGCACGATCCGTCATCACACCTTTGTTGGTGGAGACGATAGACACGCCCAGACCGCCACGAACTTTCGGCAGATCTTCAGCGGACTTGTACTGACGCAGGCCTGGACGGCTAACGCGCTTCACTTCCTCGATGACCGAACGGCCTTCGAAGTACTTCAGCTCGATGGACAGCAGTGGCTTGGTTTCGCTGCTGATCTGATAACCCGCAATGTAGCCTTCGTCTTTCAGGACTTTGGCAACAGCTACCTTCAACTTGGAAGATGGCATGCTTACGACGGACTTTTCAGCCATCTGGGCATTACGGATACGAGTTAGCATGTCCGCTAACGGGTCCTGCATACTCATGGGCTAGACGCTCCTAATACAAAAAAATTAGCCTTGCGGCTACATATGTCGCCGAGAATCTCCGGGCATAGAAAACACGGGCTCAGGCGAGCCGGGTATTCTAGACACACTCCGGAAATGAAACAAGCCCCAAAAGGGGCTTGTTCCAGATTCAAGGTCACCGGCGGTCAGTATCTTGCGATACCAACCGCCTGGACTCTGAAAGTACTTACCAGCTGGCTTTAACCAGACCTGGGACGTCACCACGCATTGCCGCTTCACGCAATTTGTTACGGCCGAGGCCGAACTTGCGGTAAACGCCGTGTGGGCGACCGGTCAGGCGGCAGCGGTTACGCATGCGCGAAGCGCTTGCGTCACGTGGCTGCTTCTGCAGAGCTACTGTAGCTTCCCAACGCGCTTCTGGACTTGCGTTCAGATCAACGATGATTGCTTTCAGTGCTGCACGCTTCTTGGCGTACTTGGCAACCGTGAGCTGACGCTTCAGCTCGCGGTTTTTCATGCTCATCTTGGCCATGGTCCTACTCCAATCAGTTGCGGAACGGGAATTTGAAAGCACGCAACAGGGCGCGACCTTCATCATCGTTCTTGGCAGTGGTGGTCAGGGTGATGTCCAGACCGCGGAGAGCATCGATCTTGTCGTAGTCGATTTCCGGGAAAATGATCTGCTCTTTCACGCCCATGCTGTAGTTGCCACGACCATCGAAGGACTTGGCATTCAGGCCGCGGAAGTCGCGAACCCGAGGCAGGGAGATCGACAGCAGACGATCCAGGAATTCGTACATACGCTCACGGCGCAGAGTTACCTTGACGCCGATCGGCCAACCTTCACGGACTTTAAAGCCAGCGATGGATTTCCGAGCGTAGGTCACAACGACTTTTTGGCCGGTGATCTTTTCCAGGTCAGCAACAGCATGCTCGATGACTTTTTTGTCGCCGATCGCTTCGCCCAGACCCATGTTCAGGGTGATTTTGGTAACGCGCGGAACTTCCATCACGTTCCCGAGCTTAAGTTCTTCCTTAAGCTTGGGGGCGATTTCCTTCCGGTAAATCTCTTGTAGTCGTGCCATGGTCTTATCTACCTAGCAGTGTTCAAGCATCAACCGCTTTTTGGGTCGACTTGAAGACACGAATTTTCTTACCGTCTTCTACTTTGAAACCAACACGATCAGCCTTGTTGGTTTCGCCGTTGAAGATGGCGACGTTAGAAGCGTGCAGAGGCGCTTCTTTCTCGACGATACCGCCCTGTACGCCCGACATCGGGTTAGGCTTGGTATGACGCTTGACCAGGTTCAGACCACCTACAACCAGACGGTCGTCAGCGAGAACCTTCAGCACCTTACCGCGCTTACCTTTGTCTTTGCCGGCGATCACGATGATCTCGTCGTCACGACGAATCTTTTGCATGTCGGATCTCCTTACAGCACTTCTGGGGCGAGCGAGACGATCTTCATGAACTTCTCAGTACGAAGTTCACGGGTCACTGGCCCAAAGATACGGGTGCCGATCGGCTCTTGCTTGTTGTTCAGAAGAACAGCAGCGTTGCCATCAAAGCGGATAATGGAGCCATCAGCACGGCGTACGCCGTGACGAGTGCGGACTACAACAGCAGTCATCACTTGGCCTTTTTTCACCTTACCGCGAGGAATTGCTTCCTTCACGGTAACTTTGATGATGTCACCGATACCAGCGTAACGACGATGGGAGCCACCCAGCACCTTGATGCACATAACACGGCGAGCGCCGCTGTTATCGGCCACATCGAGCATGGATTGAGTCTGAATCATATAATTTCTCCGACCCCTAGTCCTTAGACTTCCACAGCGCGTTCGAGAACATCAACCAATGCCCAAGACTTGGTCTTGGCAAGCGGACGAGTTTCACGAATAGTGACTTTGTCGCCGATGTGGCACTGATTGGTTTCGTCGTGCGCGTGCAGCTTAGTCGAACGCTTAACATATTTACCGTAGATCGGGTGCTTAACGCGACGCTCGATCAGAACGGTGATGGTTTTGTCCATCTTGTCGCTGACAACACGGCCAGTCAGCGTACGGACAGTCTTTTCGGCTTCAGCCATGATCACTTACCTGCCTGCTGGTTGAGCACAGTCTTCACGCGAGCGATGTCACGCTTAACTTGCGAGAGCAGATGAGACTGCCCCAACTGGCCAGTTGCTTTCTGCATGCGCAGATTGAACTGGTCGCGCAGCAAGCCGAGCAGTTGCTCGTTCAGCTGCTGTGCGGATTTTTCACGAAGTTCATTCGCTTTCATCACATCACCGTCCGTTTAACAAAGGAGGTGGCGAGTGGCAGCTTTGCAGCAGCCAGGGCGAAAGCCTCACGCGCCAGCTCTTCAGAAACACCCTCGATTTCATACAGGACTTTGCCTGGCTGAATCTGGGCTACCCAGTACTCCACGTTACCCTTACCTTTACCCATCCGCACTTCGAGAGGCTTCTTGGAGATCGGCTTGTCCGGGAATACACGGATCCAGATCTTGCCGCCACGTTTTACGTGACGGGTCAGAGCACGACGTGCTGACTCGATCTGACGAGCGGTGAGACGACCACGAGCTACAGACTTCAGCGCGAACTCGCCGAAGCTGACTTTGCTACCGCGCTGAGCCAGACCACGGTTGTGGCCTGTCATCTGCTTGCGGAACTTCGTACGCTTAGGTTGCAACATTTGGCGTACCCCTTACTTAGCAGCTTTTTTACGAGGCGCTGGTGCTTGTGGTTTCAGTTCTTCTTGGCGACCACCAATTACTTCGCCTTTGAAGATCCAAACCTTTACACCGATCACACCGTAAGTGGTGTGAGCTTCGTAGTTGGCATAGTCGATGTCGGCACGCAGGGTGTGCAATGGCACACGACCTTCGCGATACCATTCAGTACGTGCGATTTCAGCACCGCCGAGACGACCGCTCACTTGGATTTTGATGCCTTTGGCACCAATGCGCATGGCGTTCTGTACGGCGCGTTTCATAGCGCGACGGAACATTACGCGACGCTCCAGCTGCTGAGCTACGCTCTGCGCAACCAGCATACCGTCGAGCTCCGGCTTGCGGATCTCTTCGATATTGATGTGCACAGGCACACCCATTTGCTTGGTCAGGTCCTGACGCAGTTTCTCAACATCTTCACCTTTCTTCCCGATAACGATACCTGGACGAGCGGTGTGAATGGTGATACGTGCAGTTTGCGCCGGACGATGGATATCGATACGGCTTACGGACGCGCTTTTTAGTTTGTCTTGGAGATACTCACGCACCTTCAGATCAGCGAACAAATAGTCCGCATAAGTCCGACCGTCTGCGTACCAGACGGAGGTGTGCTCCTTGACGATTCCCAGGCGAATGCCAATGGGATGTACTTTCTGACCCATCTCTTCGACTCCGTTACTTGTCAGCAACCTTGACAGTGATATGGCAAGACCGCTTGACGATGCGATCAGCACGGCCTTTGGCACGTGGCATGATGCGCTTCAGCGAACGCCCTTCGTTGACGAAAACGGTGCTGACTTTAAGGTCATCAACGTCTGCGCCTTCGTTATGCTCGGCGTTGGCTACGGCCGACTCCAGCACTTTCTTCATGATCTCGGCGGCTTTCTTACTGCTGAAAGCCAACAGGTTGAGCGCTTCGCCCACCTTCTTCCCGCGGATCTGGTCGGCGACCAAGCGGGCTTTCTGGGCGGAGATTCGAGCGCCCGACAACTTAGCGGCTACTTCCATTTCCTTACCCCTTAACGCTTGGCTTTCTTGTCTGCCACGTGCCCACGATAAGTGCGGGTACCGGCAAACTCGCCCAGTTTGTGGCCGACCATGTCTTCGTTAACGAGAACGGGGACGTGTTGACGACCGTTGTGTACTGCGATGGTCAAACCGACCATTTGTGGCAGGATCATCGAGCGACGCGACCAGGTCTTAACTGGTTTGCGATCGTTCTTTTCCGCCGCCACTTCGATCTTCTTCAGTAGGTGAAGATCAATAAAAGGACCTTTTTTCAGAGAACGTGGCACTGTCGTATCCCTCTATTTACTTGCGACGACGGACGATCATTTTGTCGGTACGCTTATTACCACGAGTCTTCGCGCCCTTAGTCGGGAAGCCCCATGGCGATACCGGATGACGACCACCAGAGGTACGACCTTCACCACCACCGTGTGGGTGGTCAACCGGGTTCATGGCAACACCACGAACGGTTGGGCGAACGCCACGCCAGCGTTTGGCACCAGCTTTACCCAGCGAACGCAGGCTGTGCTCGGAGTTCGAGACTTCGCCCAGGGTCGCACGGCATTCAGCCAGTACTTTACGCATCTCACCAGAACGCAGACGCAGGGTCACGTAGACACCTTCACGAGCGATCAGCTGTGCAGAAGCACCAGCGGAACGAGCGATTTGCGCGCCTTTACCTGGCTTCAATTCGATGCCGTGTACGGTGCTACCAACTGGAATGTTACGCAGCTGCAGAGCGTTGCCCGGCTTGATCGGTGCCAAAGCACCTGCGATCAGCTGGTCGCCAGCGCTCACGCCTTTAGGGGCGATGATGTAGCGACGCTCGCCATCTGCGTACAGCAGCAGAGCGATGTGAGCAGTACGGTTTGGATCGTATTCGATACGCTCGACAGTGGCAGCGATGCCATCTTTGTCGTTACGACGGAAGTCGACCAGACGATAATGCTGCTTATGGCCACCACCGATGTGACGAGTGGTAATACGACCATTGTTGTTACGACCACCAGACTTCGATTTCTTCTCGAGCAGCGGTGCGTGAGGAGCGCCTTTATGCAGCTCCTGGTTGACCACCTTGACCACAAAACGGCGGCCAGGGGAAGTCGGTTTGCATTTAACGATTGCCATGATGCACCCCTTCCTTACTCAGCACTGCTGCTGAAATCGAGATCTTGGCCTGGCTGAAGGGAGATAACTGCCTTCTTCCAGTCATTACGCTTGCCCAGACCGCGAGCAGTGCGCTTGCTCTTACCCAGAACGTTCAGGGTAGTAACACGCTCTACTTTCACGCTGAACAGGCTTTCGACGGCCTTCTTGATTTCCAGCTTGGTTGCGTCAGTTGCAACCTTGAAAACGAACTGGCCTTTCTTGTCAGCCAGAACCGTAGCCTTTTCGGAAACGTGCGGGCCAAGCAGAACTTTAAATACGCGTTCCTGGTTCATCCCAGCAGCTCCTCGAATTTCTTCACGGCCGACACGGTGATCAACACCTTGTCGTATGCGATCAGACTAACTGGATCGGAACCTTGCACGTCACGTACATCAACGTGTGGCAGGTTACGAGCAGCCAGGTACAGGTTCTGATCAACAGCTTCAGACACGATCAATACGTCGGTCAGGCTCATGTTGTTCAGCTTGCCCAGCAGATCTTTGGTCTTTGGACTTTCAACAGCGAAGTCCTGAACCACGACCAGGCGATCAGTACGCACGAGTTCAGCAAGGATGGAGCGCAGAGCTGCGCGATACATCTTCTTGTTGAGCTTCTGAGAATGATCCTGCGGACGAGCTGCAAAAGTAGTACCGCCGCCGCGCCAGATTGGGCTACGGATAGTACCGGCACGAGCACGGCCAGTACCTTTCTGACGCCAAGGGCGCTTACCGCCACCACGAACGTCGGAACGGGTCTTTTGCTGCTTGCTACCTTGACGGCCGCCGGCCATGTAGGCCACGACTGCTTGGTGAACCAGCGTCTCGTTGAATTCGCCGCCAAATGTCAGTTCGGAAACTTCGATCGCTTGAGCGTCATTTACATTTAATTGCATGTCAGCTTCCCCTTAACCGCGAGCCTTGGCCGCTGGACGTACAACCAGGTTGCCGCCAGTAGCGCCAGGAACAGCACCCTTGACCAACAACAGATTGCGTTCAGCGTCGACGCGCACTACTTCGAGGGACTGCACGGTCACGCGCTCAGCGCCCATATGACCGGACATTTTCTTGCCCTTGAATACACGACCAGGAGTCTGGCACTGGCCAATAGAGCCCGGGACGCGGTGGGAGACGGAGTTACCGTGAGTGTTGTCTTGGCCACGGAAATTCCAACGCTTGATCGTACCCTGGAAGCCTTTACCTTTGGACTGACCGGTTACATCAACCAGTTGACCAGCAGCGAAGATTTCAGCGTTGATCAGATCGCCAGCCTGGTAGTCGCCATCTTCAAGACGGAACTCCATAACAGTACGACCAGCTGCAACGTTCGCTTTAGCGAAGTGACCTGCTTGAGCAGCAGTCACGCGCGAAGCACGACGCTCGCCTACAGTGACTTGCACTGCACGATAGCCATCGGTTTCTTCAGTTTTGAACTGGGTGACGCGATTCGGCTCGATCTCAATGACCGTGACCGGAATGGAGACACCTTCTTCGGTGAAAATACGGGTCATACCGCATTTACGACCGACTACACCAATAGTCATGTTGTAAACCTCATGAGTGTACGGGGCTTTCACCCGCTATGGCCGCCCATTTCAGAGCGTTACACGACTAAGACCCAAGTCTTAGCCGAGGCTGATCTGTACTTCCACACCGGCCGCCAGATCGAGCTTCATAAGAGCATCAACGGTTTTATCCGTTGGCTGGACGATGTCCAGTACGCGCTTATGAGTACGGATCTCGTACTGGTCACGCGCGTCTTTGTTGACGTGCGGAGAGACCAGAACGGTGAACCGCTCTTTACGGGTAGGCAGTGGAATTGGACCACGCACTTGAGCACCAGTACGTTTCGCGGTTTCCACGATTTCCTGGGTGGATTGGTCGATCAGGCGATGGTCAAAAGCCTTCAACCTGATACGGATTTGCTGATTTTGCATTGGATTTCAGACTCCGGCTGCTATTCCCACCGAGCGCAATACGCCCGTTAAAAGGAGGCGCAATTCTATAGACGGCCCCGATAGGTGTCAACCCAATAAAAAAGCCCCCGCTGAGCGGGGGCTTTTTCAAAGCATCAAAGCAAACTCTAAAAGAGCTTACTCGATGATTTTAGCTACAACGCCAGCACCAACGGTACGGCCGCCTTCACGGATAGCGAAGCGCAGACCGTCTTCCATTGCGATGGTTTTGATCAGGGTAACAGTCATCTGAATGTTATCGCCTGGCATTACCATTTCAACGCCTTCTGGCAATTCGCAGTTACCGGTCACGTCAGTAGTACGGAAGTAGAACTGTGGACGGTAGCCTTTGAAGAACGGAGTGTGACGGCCGCCTTCTTCCTTGCTCAGAACGTAAACTTCTGCAGTGAACTTGGTGTGCGGCTTAACCGAACCCGGCTTAACCAGAACCTGACCACGCTCAACGTCGTCACGCTTGGTACCACGCAGCAGAACACCGCAGTTCTCGCCAGCACGACCTTCGTCGAGCAGCTTACGGAACATCTCAACACCGGTGCAGGTGGTGACGGTGGTGTCACGCAGACCAACGATTTCCAGTGGATCCTGAACGCGAACGATACCGCGCTCGATACGACCAGTCACAACGGTACCACGACCGGAGATCGAGAATACGTCTTCGATTGGCATCAGGAACGGCTTGTCGGTCAGACGAACTGGCTCTGGGATGTAGGTATCCAGAGTTTCAACCAGCTTACGAACGGCAGTGGTGCCCATTTCGTTGTCGTCTTTGCCTTCCAGAGCCATACGAGCAGAACCGATGATGATCGGAGTGTCGTCGCCTGGGAAGTCGTAAGTGCTCAGCAGATCGCGCACTTCCATCTCAACCAGTTCCAGCAGCTCAGCGTCGTCTACCAGGTCAGCCTTGTTCAGGAAAACCACGATGTACGGAACGCCTACCTGACGGGACAGCAGGATGTGCTCACGGGTTTGTGGCATCGGACCATCAGCGGCCGAGCAAACCAGGATCGCGCCGTCCATCTGGGCAGCACCGGTGATCATGTTCTTCACATAGTCAGCGTGACCTGGGCAGTCAACGTGAGCGTAGTGACGAATAGTCGAGTTGTACTCAACGTGCGCGGTGTTGATGGTAATACCACGAGCTTTTTCTTCTGGAGCGCTGTCGATCTTGTCGAATTCAACTACGGCCGAACCGAAAACTTCGGAGCAGACGCGAGTCAGAGCAGCGGTCAGAGTGGTTTTACCGTGGTCAACGTGGCCGATGGTGCCAACGTTTACGTGCGGTAGGGAACGATCAAATTTTTCTTTAGCCACGACAATTAACTCCTTGCCTAAAGGACTGAATCAGCCTTGTTTTTTGGATACAGTTTCAGCGATGTGCGCCGGAGCTGTGTTGTATTTTTTGAATTCCATAGAGTAGCTTGCGCGACCCTGAGACATGGAACGAACGTCGGTCGCATAACCGAACATCTCACCCAACGGAACCTCGGCGCGAATCACTTTGCCGGAAACCGTATCTTCCATACCCAAGATCATGCCGCGACGACGGTTAAGGTCGCCCATGACATCACCCATATAGTCTTCAGGTGTAACAACTTCTACCGCCATGATTGGCTCAAGCAACTCACCACCGCCCTTCTGGGCCAGTTGCTTGGTTGCCATGGAAGCAGCCACCTTAAACGCCATCTCGTTGGAGTCGACGTCGTGGTAAGAACCGTCAAAAACGGTTGCTTTCAGGCCGATCAGCGGATAGCCGGCAACAACACCGTTCTTCATCTGCTCCTCGATACCCTTCTGGATAGCAGGGATGTATTCCTTAGGAACAACACCACCTACTACTTCGTTCACGAATTGCAGACCTTCCTGACCTTCGTCAGCAGGTGCAAAACGGATCCAGCAGTGACCGAATTGACCACGACCGCCGGACTGCCGAACGAATTTGCCTTCGATTTCACAGTTCTTCGTGATGCGCTCACGATAGGAAACCTGAGGCTTACCGATGTTGGCTTCGACGTTGAACTCACGGCGCATCCGGTCTACCAGGATGTCCAGGTGCAGCTCGCCCATGCCGGAGATGATCGTTTGACCAGTCTCTTCATCAGTCTTGACGCGGAAAGATGGATCTTCCTGAGCAAGCTTGCCCAGAGCGATACCCATTTTTTCCTGGTCATCCTTGGTCTTAGGCTCTACCGCAACCGAGATAACCGGCTCCGGGAAGTCCATGCGAACCAGGATGATTGGCTTAGCAGCGTCGCACAAAGTTTCACCAGTGGTGACATCCTTCATGCCGATCAGGGCCGCGATGTCGCCAGCGCGAACTTCCTTGATCTCTTCACGGGCGTTTGCGTGCATCTGCACCATACGGCCCACACGCTCTTTCTTGCCTTTAACCGAGTTGATCACGCCGTCGCCGGACGCCAACACGCCCGAGTAAACGCGGACAAAGGTCAAAGTACCCACGAATGGGTCGGTAGCGATCTTGAACGCCAGAGCCGAGAACGGCTCGCTGTCGTCAGCGTGACGCTCCATCTCTTCTTCCTCGTTATCAGGGTTAGTACCCTTGATAGCAGGAATGTCAGTAGGGGCAGGCAAGAAGTCGATAACGGCGTCGAGAACCAGGGGAACACCCTTATTCTTGAAGGAAGAACCACAAACAGCCAAGACGATCTCACCAGCGATAGTACGCTGACGAAGAGCGGCCTTGATTTCCACGTTGGTGAGTTCTTCACCTTCGAGGTACTTGTTCATCAGTTCTTCGCTGGCTTCGGCAGCAGCCTCGACCATGTTGTTGCGCCACTCATCAGCCAGTTCCTGCAATTCAGCAGGGATAGGCTTACGAACAGGAACCATACCCTTGTCGGCATCGTTCCAGTAGACAGCTTCCATGTTGATCAGATCAATCTGACCCTGGAAGTTATCTTCGGAACCGATAGCCAACTGGATCGGCACCGGAGTGTGACCCAAACGCTGCTTGATCTGACCGATCACGCGCAGGAAGTTGGCACCAGCACGGTCCATCTTGTTTACGTAAACAAGACGCGGCACGCCGTATTTGTTGGCTTGACGCCATACAGTTTCCGACTGAGGCTCAACACCCGAAGTACCGCAGAACACAACGACAGCGCCGTCGAGCACACGCAGGGAACGCTCAACTTCAATGGTGAAGTCCACGTGGCCCGGGGTATCGATTACGTTGAAGCGATGCTCGTCTTTGTACTGCTTCTCAGAACCTTTCCAGAAGGCGGTAATAGCAGCAGAAGTAATGGTAATACCACGCTCCTGCTCCTGAACCATCCAGTCTGTGGTCGCGGCGCCGTCATGCACCTCGCCCATTTTGTGACTTTTGCCGGTGTAAAACAGTACGCGCTCAGTGGTGGTGGTTTTACCAGCATCCACGTGTGCGACGATACCGATGTTACGGTAGCGGCTAATCGGAGTAGTACGAGCCATAAAGCCCTCGCAAAATTAGTGAAGCTAAAATTAGAAGCGGTAGTGCGAGAAAGCTTTGTTGGCTTCAGCCATACGGTGCACGTCTTCACGCTTCTTAACAGCAGCACCTTTACCTTCAGCAGCGTCCAACAGTTCGCCGGCCAAACGCAGAGCCATAGACTTCTCGCCACGCTTACGGGCGAAGTCTACCAACCAGCGCATTGCCAGAGCGTTACGACGGGACGGACGAACTTCAACCGGAACCTGGTAAGTAGCACCGCCTACACGGCGCGACTTCACTTCGACCAGCGGAGCGATGGCGTCGAGAGCTTTCTCGAAGATTTCCAGGGGGTCGCTGTTCTTGCGTTCTTTAACCTTTTCCAGCGCGCCATAAACGATACGCTCGGCAACGGCTTTCTTGCCGCTTTCCATTACGTGGTTCATGAACTTGGCCAGAATTTGGCTTCCGTATTTTGGATCGTCAAGCACTTCGCGCTTGGCTGCTACGCGTCTTCTTGGCATGGATAAGCCCTCAAACGGTCTTCAGGTTCGCTCGGAATCGGTGCCCTTTCGGGACGCCTCCGACCTTACTCTTATCGACTCAGAAAATAAGATGATTCAGGTTTGCAAAAAGCCGCTACTACTTAGGCTTCTTGGTACCGTACTTCGAACGACCCTGGTTACGACCCTTAACGCCGGAAGTATCCAAGGAACCGCGTACGGTGTGGTAACGAACACCTGGCAAGTCTTTTACACGACCGCCGCGGATCAGTACCACGCTGTGCTCTTGAAGGTTGTGGCCTTCACCGCCGATGTACGAGGAAACCTCGAAACCGTTGGTCAGACGCACACGGCATACTTTACGCAGTGCCGAGTTAGGTTTTTTCGGCGTAGTGGTATACACACGAGTGCATACGCCACGACGTTGCGGGCAGTTCTGCAGCGCAGGCACGTCGGATTTCTCGACGATACGCTTACGCGGCTGACGTACCAGCTGGTTGATAGTTGCCATCTACTAGCTCCACTGTTGTCTTGCGACGCTATTGTCTTGCAAGAAAAGCAAAATGGCAGGAACGAATTCCCGCCAAATTTAGGGGTACAAGAGTCTAAAGAGGATCTTGCCCCCAGTCAAGGCAAGGCCCCGACCTCCCCACCCATCGAACTGAAGCAAAATTGCCTCAATCCGACGAACGGAGCTGTCAGGGCCTAGACTCATCTATCGCAGAACTCAGTTACCGCTTGAGTTCAGCGCTTCGGTCAGTGCAGCTTCCACTTCACTGGCGCTTACGCGCAACGGCTTGTCGGCATCACGACGACGCTTGCGCTCGCTGTGATAAGCCAAACCGGTACCGGCTGGGATCAAACGACCCACAACCACGTTTTCTTTCAGACCGCGCAGGTAGTCGCGCTTGCCGGTTACCGCTGCTTCGGTCAGTACGCGGGTGGTCTCCTGGAAGGAGGCCGCCGAGATAAACGACTCAGTGGACAACGAGGCCTTGGTGATACCCAGCAGTACGCGAGTGAACTTGGAAACGAACTTATCTTCGTTCGCCAGACGCTCGTTTTCCACCAGCACATGAGTCAGTTCCATCTGGTCGCCCTTGATGAAACTGGAATCGCCGGATTCAGCGATTTCAACTTTACGCAGCATCTGACGCAGGATGGTCTCGATGTGCTTATCGTTGATCTTCACGCCCTGCAGACGGTAAACGTCCTGGATCTCGTTCACGATGTACTTGGCCAGCGCACTTACACCCAGCAGACGCAAGATGTCATGTGGATCGCTTGGACCGTCGGAGATAACTTCGCCGCGGTTTACCTGCTCGCCTTCGAACACGTTCAGGTGACGCCACTTCGGAATCAGCTCCTCATATGGATCACTACCGTCGTTCGGGGTAATGACCAGACGGCGCTTGCCTTTGGTCTCTTTACCGAACGCGATGGTGCCGCTGACTTCAGCCAGAATCGACGCCTCTTTCGGACGACGAGCTTCGAACAAGTCGGCAACACGCGGCAGACCACCGGTGATGTCGCGAGTCTTCGAAGTTTCTTGCGGGATACGCGCGATAACATCACCGATCGCGATCTTAGCGCCGTCAGCCACACCGACGAGGGCGTTTGCTGGCAGGAAATACTGAGCGATTACGTCAGTGCCTGGCAGCAACAGATCCTTGCCGTTGTCATCGACCATCTTCACGGCTGGACGGATATCTTTACCGGCAGCTGGACGGTCTTTCGCGTCAAGTACTTCAATGTTGGTCATACCGGTCAATTCGTCAGTCTGACGCTTGATCGTGATGCCTTCTTCCATACCCACGTAGGTCACGGTACCTTTCATTTCGGTAACGATTGGGTGAGTGTGCGGATCCCACTTGGCCACGATTGCGCCAGCGTCGACCTTGTCACCTTCTTTAACCGAAATCACAGCACCGTACGGCAGCTTGTAACGCTCACGTTCACGACCGTAGTCATCAGCGATTGCCAGCTCACCGGAACGGGACACCGCAACCAGGTGACCATCCACTCGCTCAACGTGCTTGAGGTTATGCAGGCGGACAGTACCGCCATTCTTCACCTGAACACTGTCAGCCGCGGAGGTCCGGCTTGCCGCACCACCAATGTGGAACGTACGCATGGTCAACTGAGTACCCGGCTCACCGATGGACTGGGCAGCGATAACGCCGACCGCTTCACCGATGTTCACCTGGTGACCACGAGCCAAGTCACGGCCATAGCACTTGGCGCAAATGCCGTAGCGGGTTTCGCAGCTGATCGGCGACCGAACAATCACTTCGTCGATGCTGTTGAGCTCGATGAACTCAACCCACTTCTCATCTACCAGAGTGCCGGCAGGAACGATAACTTCCTCGGTACCTGGCTTGAATACGTCACGGGCAATAACACGACCCAATACGCGCTCACCCAACGGTTCTACAACGTCACCGCCTTCAATGTGCGGAGTCATCAGCAGGCCGTGCTCGGTGCCGCAATCGATCTCGGTTACAACAAGATCTTGTGCAACGTCTACCAGACGACGAGTCAGGTAACCGGAGTTAGCGGTTTTCAACGCGGTATCCGCCAGACCTTTACGAGCACCGTGAGTGGAGATGAAGTACTGAAGTACACTCAACCCTTCACGGAAGTTCGCGGTAATCGGCGTTTCGATGATGGAACCGTCCGGCTTGGCCATCAGACCACGCATACCGGCGAGCTGACGGATCTGCGCAGCAGAACCCCGTGCGCCCGAGTCGGCCATCATGTACATCGAGTTGAAGGACTCCTGGTCAACTTCGTCGCCGTGACGGTCGATGACTTTCTCTTTCGAGAGGTTGGCCATCATCGCCTTGGAAACTTCATCGTTGGCCTTGGACCAAAGGTCGATCACCTTGTTGTACTTCTCGCCCTGGGTTACCAGGCCGGAGGCGTACTGGCTTTCGATCTCTTTCACTTCGTCGGTGGCTGCACCGATGATGCGGGCTTTTTCATCCGGGATAACGAAGTCGTTAACACCGATGGAAACGCCGGAAATGGTCGAATAAGCAAAACCGGTGTACATCAACTGGTCAGCGAAGATAACGGTCTCTTTCAAGCCAACCACGCGGTAGCACTGGTTGATCAGCTTGGAGATCGCCTTTTTCTTCATTGGCAGGTTGACGACATCGTACGACAGACCTTTTGGCACAACCTGATACAACAGCGCACGGCCGACAGTGGTGTCGACGATACGGGTATTGGTCACGCTGCCGCCATCACGGTCGTTGACGGTTTCGTTGATCCGCACTTTAACCTTGGCGTGCAGTGCGGCTTCGCCGGCACGGAACACACGGTCAACTTCCTGCAGGTCAGCGAACACACGACCTTCGCCTTTGGCGTTGATCGCTTCACGCGTCATGTAGTACAGACCCAATACAACGTCCTGCGACGGAACGATGATTGGCTCACCGTTGGCTGGCGACAGAATGTTGTTGGTCGACATCATCAACGCACGCGCTTCCAACTGGGCTTCCAGGGTCAGCGGTACGTGCACGGCCATTTGGTCGCCGTCGAAGTCGGCGTTGTACGCAGCACAGACCAGGGGGTGCAGCTGGATAGCCTTACCTTCGATCAGTACCGGTTCAAACGCCTGGATACCCAGACGGTGAAGGGTCGGTGCACGGTTGAGGAGAACCGGGTGTTCGCGAATCACTTCAGCGAGAACGTCCCAAACCTCTGGCAGTTCGCGCTCGACCATTTTCTTGGCCGCTTTGATGGTGGTTGCGAGACCGCGCATTTCCAGCTTGCCGAAGATGAACGGCTTGAATAGTTCAAGCGCCATTTTCTTAGGCAGACCGCACTGGTGCAGACGCAGGGTCGGGCCTACGGTAATTACCGAACGACCGGAGTAGTCAACACGCTTACCGAGCAAGTTCTGACGGAAACGACCTTGCTTACCCTTGATCATGTCAGCCAGGGATTTCAAAGGACGCTTGTTCGAACCGGTGATAGCGCGGCCACGACGACCGTTGTCGAGCAATGCATCGACAGCTTCCTGCAACATACGCTTTTCGTTGCGCACGATGATGTCCGGAGCGGACAAATCGAGCAAGCGTTTCAAGCGGTTGTTACGGTTGATCACGCGACGGTACAGGTCGTTGAGGTCGGACGTTGCGAAACGACCACCATCCAACGGTACCAGCGGACGCAGGTCTGGCGGCAGAACCGGCAGAACGGTCAACACCATCCATTCTGGCAAGTTGCCTGAACCTTGGAAGGCCTCCATCAACTTCAGACGCTTGGACAGCTTCTTGATCTTGGTTTCGGAGTTGGTTTGCGGAATTTCTTCGCGCAGACGGCCAATCTCGTGCTCCAGGTCGATAGCGTGCAGCAGTTCGCGTACAGCTTCGGCACCCATGCGAGCATCGAAATCATCGCCGAACTCTTCCAGCGCTTCGAAGTACTGCTCATCGTTCAGCAACTGACCTTTTTCAAGGGTGGTCATGCCTGGATCGATAACGACATAGCTCTCGAAGTAGAGAACGCGCTCGATATCACGCAGGGTCATGTCCATCAGCAAGCCGATACGGGACGGCAGCGATTTCAGGAACCAGATGTGGGCAACCGGCGAAGCCAGTTCGATGTGCGCCATGCGCTCACGACGAACCTTGGCCAGCGCAACCTCAACGCCGCACTTCTCGCAGATCACACCGCGGTGCTTCAAGCGCTTGTACTTACCGCACAGGCACTCGTAATCTTTTACCGGGCCAAAGATCTTGGCGCAGAACAGACCGTCACGCTCAGGTTTGAACGTACGGTAGTTGATGGTTTCCGGCTTTTTAACTTCACCGAACGACCACGAACGGATCATCTCAGGCGATGCCAATCCAATACGGATGGCGTCGAACTCTTCGACTTGACCCTGGTTTTTCAGCAAATTCAGTAGGTCTTTCAAGGCCTTTCCTCCTGGCGGAGCAGAGAGCGGGCATCACTGCCACGCTCTCGATTCGCGTCACGTGTTATTCGGTTTCCAGATCGATATCGATGCCGAGGGAACGAATTTCTTTGATCAACACGTTGAAAGACTCGGGCATGCCCGGCTCCATACGGTGATCGCCGTCCACGATGTTTTTGTACATCTTGGTCCGACCGTTCACATCGTCCGACTTCACTGTGAGCATTTCTTGCAGAGTGTAAGCAGCACCGTATGCTTCCAGTGCCCAGACCTCCATCTCCCCGAAACGCTGACCACCGAACTGAGCCTTACCACCCAGCGGCTGCTGGGTAACGAGGCTGTACGATCCGGTAGAACGGGCGTGCATCTTGTCGTCTACCAAGTGGTTCAGCTTCAGCATGTACATGTAGCCAACAGTAACCGGGCGCTCGAACTTGTTACCGGTACGGCCGTCGAACAGCTGCATCTGGCCACTTTCCGGCAGGTCAGCCAGTTTCAGCATGGCCTTGATTTCGCTTTCCTTGGCACCGTCGAACACCGGGGTAGCCATTGGAACGCCGCCGCGCAGGTTCTTCGCCAGATCCAGGATTTCCTGATCGGAGAAGGTGTCCAGCTCTTCGTTGCGACCGCCGATCTCGTTGTAGATCTCGTGCAAGAACTTACGCAGGTCAGCAACCTTGCGCTGCTCTTCGATCATACGGTTGATCTTCTCGCCCAGACCTTTAGCCGCGAGGCCCAGGTGAGTTTCGAGGATCTGACCAACGTTCATACGCGAAGGTACGCCCAGCGGGTTGAGGACCACATCGACCGGGGTGCCATTGGCATCGTGCGGCATGTCTTCAACCGGCATGATCACGGAGACCACACCTTTGTTACCGTGACGACCGGCCATCTTGTCGCCCGGCTGGATGCGACGGCGGATTGCCAGGTAAACCTTGACGATTTTCAGCACACCTGGAGCCAGGTCATCGCCCTGCTGCAGTTTGCGCTTCTTATCTTCGAACTTGTCATCCAGCAGACGGCGACGATCAACGATGTAGGCCTGGGCCTTCTCGAGCTGCTCGTTCAAAGCATCTTCAGCCATACGCAGTTTGAACCACTGGCCGTGCTCAAGACCGTCGAGGACTTCATCAGTGATGTCTTGACCTTTCTTCAGACCGGCGCCGCCTTCAGCTTTGTGACCTACCAAAGCGGAGCGCAGACGTTCGAAGGTCGCGCCTTCAACGATACGGAACTCTTCGTTCAGATCCTTACGGATCTCGTCGAGTTGGGTCTTCTCAATGGACAGAGCACGAGCATCACGCTCAACGCCGTCACGGGTGAAGACCTGTACGTCGATGACAGTACCCTTGGTACCGGTAGGCACGCGCAAGGAAGTGTCTTTAACGTCGCTGGCTTTTTCACCGAAGATGGCACGCAGCAGCTTCTCTTCTGGCGTCAGTTGGGTCTCGCCTTTCGGAGTAACCTTACCAACCAGAATGTCGCCTGCACCAACTTCAGCGCCTACGTAAACGATACCGGCTTCGTCCAGCTTGTTCAGTGCAGCCTCACCCACGTTCGGGATGTCTGCAGTGATTTCCTCAGGCCCAAGCTTGGTGTCACGCGCCACACAGGTCAGTTCCTGAATGTGGATCGTGGTGAAGCGATCTTCTTGAACAACACGCTCGGACAGGCAGATGGAGTCTTCGAAGTTGAAGCCGTTCCACGCCATGAAGGCGATGCGCATGTTCTGACCCAGCGCCAGTTCACCCATATCGGTGGACGGGCCGTCGGCCATGATGTCGCTGCGCTGAACACGATCACCCTTGCTCACCAGCGGACGCTGGTTGATGCAGGTGTTCTGGTTCGAGCGGGTGTATTTGGTCAGGTTGTAGATGTCGACACCGGCTTCGCCAGTTTCAACTTCGTCATCGGCAACACGAACCACAATACGGCTAGCATCAACGGAATCGATTACACCGCCACGACGCGCCACGACGCAAACGCCGGAGTCACGCGCTACGTTGCGCTCCATGCCGGTACCTACCAGCGGCTTGTCAGCGCGCAGGGTTGGTACAGCCTGACGCTGCATGTTGGAACCCATCAATGCGCGGTTGGCGTCATCGTGCTCCAGGAACGGAATCAGGGACGCTGCAACCGAAACTACCTGCTTCGGCGAAACGTCCATCAAGGTGACGTCTTCCGGCGCCTTGACGGTGAACTCGTTCAAGTGACGAACAGCTACCAGCTCATCGATCAGGACTTTCTTGTCGTTCATCGTGGCCGAAGCCTGAGCGATCACGTGATCAGCTTCTTCGATGGCGGACAGGAACACGATCTCGTCGGTGACCAGAGCGTCTTTCACCACACGGTACGGGCTCTCGAGGAAACCATATTGGTTGGTGCGCGCATAGGCGGCCAAGGAGTTGATCAGACCGATGTTCGGACCTTCCGGCGTTTCGATCGGACAAACACGACCGTAGTGCGTCGGGTGTACGTCACGAACTTCGAAGCCAGCACGCTCACGAGTCAGACCGCCCGGGCCCAGTGCCGAAACACGGCGCTTGTGGGTGATCTCGGAGAGCGGGTTGTTCTGGTCCATGAACTGGGAAAGCTGGCTGGAGCCGAAGAACTCTTTCACCGCTGCGGCCACTGGCTTAGCGTTGATTAGGTCTTGCGGCATCAGGCCTTCGCTTTCAGCCATCGACAGACGCTCTTTGACCGCACGCTCAACACGTACAAGGCCAACGCGGAACTGGTTCTCGGCCATTTCGCCTACGCAGCGAACACGACGGTTACCCAGGTGGTCGATGTCATCGACGATGCCTTTGCCGTTACGGATGTCGACCAGAGTCTTCAGTACCGCGACGATATCTTCCTTGCACAGCACGCCCGAACCTTCGATCTCGGTACGACCGATACGACGGTTGAACTTCATCCGACCGACCGCAGACAGGTCGTAACGCTCAGGGCTGAAGAACAGGTTGTTGAACAGGGTTTCGGCAGCGTCTTTGGTTGGTGGCTCACCAGGACGCATCATGCGATAGATCTCGACCAGCGCTTCCAATTGGTTGCTGGTGGAGTCGATCTTCAGAGTGTCGGAGATGAACGGACCACAGTCGATATCGTTGGTATACAAGGTCTCGATGCGAACGACCTGAGCCTTGGCGATTTTGGCCAGGATCTCGGTGTTCAGCTCGGTGTTGCACTCGGCCAGGATTTCGCCTGTGGCTGGGTGAACGATAACCTTGGCGGTCGTGCGACCCAGGACGTAGTCCAGAGGCACTTCCAGCTCTGTAATACCGGCTTTTTCGATTTGATTGATATGGCGCGCAGTGATACGACGGCCAGCTTCAACAATAACCTTGCCTTTTTCATCCTGGATATCCAGAACGGCAATTTCACCACGCAGACGCGACGCGATCAGTTCCAGCTTGAGGGTTTCATCCTTCAGACTGAATACGTTGGTGGTGTAGAAGGCATCAAGCACTTGCTCAGTGGTGTAGCCGAGCGCACGCAGCAGTACCGAAGCCGGCAATTTACGACGACGGTCGATACGCACGAACACGCAGTCTTTAGGGTCGAATTCGAAGTCCAACCACGAACCACGGTACGGAATGATCCGCGCGGAGTACAAGAGCTTACCGGAGCTGTGCGTCTTGCCGCGGTCGTGGTCGAAGAACACGCCCGGGGAACGGTGCAGCTGGGAAACGATAACACGCTCGGTACCGTTGATAACGAAGGTACCGTTTTCAGTCATCAATGGGATTTCGCCCATGTAGACTTCTTGCTCTTTGATGTCCTTGATCGCTTTGTTCGACGATTCTTTGTCGAAAATGATCAGACGGACTTTTACCCGCAAAGGTACGGCGTACGTAACGCCACGCAACACACATTCTTTGACATCAAATGCCGGTTCGCCCAGGCGATAACCCACGTACTCCAGCGCAGCATTGCCGGAGTAGCTGATGATCGGGAAAACGGATTTGAAGGCCGCATGCAGGCCCACGTCGCGGAACTGATCTTTGGTCGCTCCCGCCTGCAAGAATTCACGATACGAATCCAGCTGGATAGCCAGAAGGTACGGGACATCCATGACGTCCGGCAACTTGCTAAAGTCCTTGCGGATACGTTTTTTCTCAGTATATGAGTAAGCCATCAGCGTTCCCCAGCTTGGTCACCTGCTTGTTTGGCCCCTCCGACGGGAGCAGCCAGAAAATCTTGCAAACCCCATGGTTTGCACCACCGCATCGGGTGGCTACAGCGCGTTAATGGCGGCGACCGAGTCGACATCCAAGAACGGAAAAAGGCCGGTGGCAAGAGCCACCAGCCATCAGCCTTCAGCTTAACGCTTGGGCTGGAGACGCAAGGTCGATGCTTACTTCAGCTCGACTTTAGCGCCTGCTTCTTCCAGAGTTGCTTTGGCTTTGTCAGCTGCGTCTTTGGCAACAGCTTCCAGAACCATGGCAGGAGCGCCGTCAACTACAGCCTTGGCTTCTTTCAGGCCCAGACCGGTCAGTTCACGTACTGCCTTGATCACGTTAACTTTCTTCTCGCCAGCTTCGGTCAGCATGACGTTGAATTCGGTTTGCTCTTCAACAACGGCAGCAGCAGCAGCTGGGCCAGCGGAAGCAGCAGCAGCAGTAACACCGAATTTTTCTTCGAAAGCTTTGATCAGCTCAACAACTTCCATTACGGACATGCTGCCAACTGCTTCAAGGATATCGTTCTGAGAGATAGACATGAATCTAATTCCTGATATTGGGGACGGCCTACGCGACCATCGAAAAAAACAAAAAACGCGAGAAGTTGAAGAGCCTTAGGCTGCAGCAGCTTCTTTTTGGTCGCGAATTGCCGCCAGAGTACGAGCCAATTTGCTGGTAGCGCCTTGAATCACGCTCATCAGCTGGGAGATTGCTTCGTCACGGGTCGGCAGAGTTGCCAGCACGTCGATTTGGTTAGCTGCGAGGTACTTGCCCTCGAACGCAGCTGCCTTGATCTCGAACTTATCCTGACCTTTAGCAAACTCTTTGAACAAACGGGCAGCAGCGCCTGGATGTTGGGTGGAGAATGCAATCAAGGTCGGGCCGGTGAACACGTCGTTGAGAACACTGTATTCAGTGTCAGCAACAGCGCGCTTGAGCAGTGTGTTACGTACAACACGTACGTATACGCCAGCTTCACGAGCCTCTTTACGGAGTCCGGTCATAGCGCCTACTGTCACACCACGGGCATCAGCCACGACAGCGGACAGAGCAGCTTTGGCAGCCTCGTTGACTTCAGCGACGATGGCCTTCTTGTCTTCGAGATTAATTGCCACGGGTTTAACTCCTGCTTGTTACCGTTTCATCTGGCCGGAGCCGGATGTCGTTTTGGTGTCTGATTCGGTAAGGAACCGGGAGCACCATCTGCGTAGGCTTGTGGTTTAAGACTTACGTCGCCTACGGTCTTGGATAGCCCCCGCCAGGCAGGGACCCCAATTTTTTAATTGGCGCAATTGCGTGCGCCAATTTGTGTCTTATACGTCCAGCGAACCTTGGTCGATGACCAGACCTGGGCCCATAGTGGTGCTCAGGGTAACGCGCTTGACATAGATGCCTTTCGAAGAAGCTGGCTTGATACGCTTCAGATCCGCGATCAGGGCTTCAACGTTTTCCTTCAGCTTGACGGCGTCGAAACCAACCTTGCCTACGGATGTGTGAATGATGCCGTTTTTGTCGGTGCGATAACGAACCTGACCAGCTTTGGCGTTCTTAACCGCGGTAGCTACATCCGGAGTTACGGTGCCGACTTTTGGGTTAGGCATCAGGCCACGTGGACCCAGAATCTGACCCAACTGACCTACAACACGCATTGCATCAGGAGAAGCGATGACTACGTCGTAGTTCAGGTCGCCGCCTTTCATTTCGGCAGCCAGGTCGTCCATGCCAACGCGATCAGCGCCGGCGGCCAGAGCAGCTTCAGCAGCAGGACCCTGGGTGAAGACAGCTACACGTACAGTCTTGCCAGTGCCGTGTGGCAGCACAGTAGCGCTACGAACGACCTGGTCGGATTTACGTGGGTCAACGCCGAGATTCACAGCAACGTCAACGGACTCGCTGAACTTGACAGTCGACAGCTCGGTCAGCAGAGCGGCGGCGTCTACAAAGTTGTAGGACTTGCCTGCTTCGATTTTGCCGGCGATAGCCTTTTGGCGCTTGGTCAGCTTAGCCATTACACACCCTCCACGTTAAGGCCCATGCTACGAGCAGAACCGGCGATGGTACGCACGGCTGCATCCATATCAGCTGCGGTCAGATCAGCGTTTTTGGTTTTCGCGATCTCTTCCAGCTGAGCACGAGTGACGGTGCCAACCTTAACAGTGTTAGGACGAGCGGAGCCGCTGGTCAGGCCAGCAGCTTTCTTCAGCAGAACCGAAGCCGGAGTCGACTTGGTTTCAAAAGTGAAGCTACGGTCGCTGTACACAGTAATGATCACTGGAGTCGGCAGACCTGGTTCAAGACCCTGAGTACGGGCGTTGAAAGCCTTGCAGAATTCCATGATGTTCACGCCGTGCTGACCCAGAGCAGGGCCGACAGGTGGACTAGGATTGGCCTGAGCGGCCTTTACTTGTAGCTTGATGTAAGCGGTAATCTTCTTGGCCATGAGGCACTCCAATTACGGGTTCAGACGCCTCGAAAGGCTCCCCGGTTACTTGCGCGTTTATCCCAGTGACGACAAAACCCCACAGCCTAAGACTGCGGGGTTGGGATTCTTGCTCAGCTAGACCTTCTCGACCTGACTGAACTCCAGCTCTACCGGGGTAGAGCGACCGAAAATGAGCACCGCCACCTGGATCCGGCTCTTTTCGTAGTTAACCTCTTCGACAGTACCGTTAAAATCAGCAAACGGACCATCAGTGACACGAACAACCTCACCCGGCTCGAACAACGTCTTTGGCTTAGGCTTGTCGCTACCATCAGCAACACGACGCAGAATCGCTTCTGCCTCTTTATCAGTAATAGGCGCAGGCTTATCAGCAGTACCGCCGATAAAACCCATGACACGAGGAGTATCCTTGACCAAATGCCAAGTACCCTCATTCATGTCCATCTGAACCAGCACATAGCCAGGGAAGAACTTGCGTTCGCTTTTACGCTTCTGACCATTCCGCATTTCAACCACTTCTTCAGTGGGAACCAGAATTTCGCCGAAGCCATCTTCCATGCCTGCAAGCTTTACGCGCTCCAGCAAAGAGCGCATAACATGCTTCTCGTAACCCGAGTAAGCATGCACAACGTACCAACGCTTAGCCACGGGACACCCTTAGCCAACAATCAAGGAAACAAGCCAACCGAGCAGGGAATCAAGACCCCACAACAGCAACGCCATAACGAGAACGACAGCCACAACAATCAGCGTGGTCTGCGTGGTTTCTTGGCGAGTCGGCCAAACGACTTTACGAATTTCGGTGCGAGCTTCCTTCACCAGGACTGCAAACGACTTACCCTTTGCAGTCTGCAAACCCACAAAGGCAGCAACAGCAGCAAGAGCGAGCAATGCAAGAACTCGATACAGGATCGGCGAAGCAGAATAGTACTGATTGCCAACAACGCCTACGACCACCAGAGCAACTACAGCGAGCCACTTGACTAGATCGAAACGAGAGCTTTGAGCTTCAGCCTTAGGAGTCATCTATGAAGATCCTGTGAAAAGAAAGCCAGACACACCACGCGAATCTGGCAGGTCAGGAGGGAATCGAACCCCCAACCTACGGTTTTGGAGACCGTCGCTCTGCCAATTGAGCTACTGACCTAAAACAAAATCAGGCCGACCATTATGCAGGCCTGAAAAAGACTTTACAACAACCAACCCTACCAAACCTGGAAACACCCGGCAAAACAGCCAAGCAAACACCAGCAAATCAGGGCAGCCGTTAAAACAAAGGCAGATATTTTCATATCTGCCTTGTTATATGGAGCTCTTGAGCGGATTTGAACCGCTGACCTCACCCTTACCAAGGGTGTGCTCTACCAACTGAGCTACAAGAGCAAAACACTTTGCACGACCTACAAACATGGAGCGGGTAGCGGGAATCGAACCCGCATCATCAGCTTGGAAGGCTGAGGTTCTACCACTAAACTATACCCGCGGAGCCTGCAGCTCACGCTAAAAATGGTGGAGGGGGAAGGATTCGAACCTTCGAAGTCGTAGACGTCAGATTTACAGTCTGATCCCTTTGGCCGCTCGGGAACCCCTCCTAAGCGAGCCGGCATTCTACATCATGCCAGCCTTCTGTCAACAACTTTCTCATTTAAAAATATGAGGTTAGCAGCGTCGACCTCCGCTTCACACCGCAAACCTTAAAAGTCTTCACTGCGAAGCGGGCGCCATTCTATTCAAACTATTGGGCAGTTGCAACGCCTTCGCACAACATTATTTTATGTTTTAACTCATTGAATTCCCTAGCAAGGTTTTCAAATGGCAGATCATCAGCCAGGCGCCGGCTTTCAGGGGCAATTCTTAGCCAGTAGCGGGAGGCATCCGCCCCCTTCAACGACTGTACCCGGACCTTTATATCTAAACTAGTGAGGCGCTGCTCCAACGCCAGTGCTTGGCGCTGATCAGCAAATCCACCGATATACAAACAGGCATCCTGCGCCTCAGGCTCCCTGGCCGGATTCCGGCGAACGGCCGCGTCAGAGGACTCGCTGAGCAGTCGAATATCCTGGGCTGAGCCACGATATAGATTAAGAGGCGTAACATCCTTGGCGCGCAACGGCGCCTCTTGCTGATGCCAGATGTAATAGAAGACATTCAGAACAAGCAGAAGCAGAAAAAGCCAACGCATAGACAGGACACCTTAAGGCAAGGGACACGCCATCGCCAAACCAACGAAAACCAAGTCTGGTACAAGCCGAGCGCCAGGGACAGCGTCAGCAACTAACTCTGCATCGCCCCCCGTGAGAAACACAGTGAATTCGTCTCCCCAGTAGCTGCGAGCTAGCTCCAGCTGCGTCGACACGAATCCTCTCAACATCAATGTACAACCACGCTCCACAGCCTCCGCGGTTGTACGCCCTGGCGAGAGGCTTTCGTGAGCTCGCTCAGCAGCAATATCGTCATAACGTATCTTGCGCGTATGAGTGCGTAATTGATTCCGCATCAGCGGCATCCCGGGACAGATAAAGCCTCCTATGTGCTCGCCCCCCTTGGAAATGTAATCTGCTGTCGCCGCCGTGCCGAAGTCGAGCACAAGGCAAGCTCGAGATGCTAACTTGAATGCCCCCAGCATTGCCAACCAACGGTCGAGGCCAAGACGCTCGAACTCCTCATAACCATTTTGCACTCCAGCCATTTCTCGCGCAGACGCCGCCACCGAGACAGTAACGCCAAAGGCATGCTTGAGAGAATCGATGAGCTTATCGGTCTCCTCTACGGCACGGACACTTACTAGTCGGCAATGCGTCAGAATCAAACCAGGAACCGCTGCCAGACCTTCAATTAGAGCCGTGTCCGATCCGACCACCCCCTCAGCGTAGGTTGATATACTTATAGGCTCGAGAACACGCCATTTGATGAAGCTATTCCCACAGTCCAGCTCAAGAATCATCACGCAACCTCAGGCTTAGCTCACCACCACTGTAGGTTTTTTCGACGCCAGCCACGCTCAAGCGCAAGGCCCCTTGACTATCGATACCCAGCACATGCCCGTGAATTTGGTTGACACCCGCAACGAGAGTGACCGAGCGCCCCTGCCAAAGATGATTCAGCTCCCATTCCTCCTGCAAAGCCACAAAACCAAATTCTTGGTGGGATTTAAGGTAGCGCTGTAGCTGCATCCCAAGCTGAGCAATAAGAATATTACGATTGACAGCCCCCCCTGCCTCCAACTGCACGGACGTCCATTGCTGGTCGACACCTGTCACGTCTTGCATATTGACATTGATGCCAATACCCAAGACTACATGACAGATATCCGCGGGATCTCCCACCAGCTCCAGTAAAATGCCAGCAATCTTCTTTCCGTCCACCAGAACGTCGTTCGGCCACTTCAAACCAGCCCTATCCACGCCAAAATCACGCAAAGCCTGCATGACAGCCAAGCCAACCGCGAGGCTAAGCCCCTCTAATTGACGCAGTCCACCCTCCATACGCAGCACTAGGCTGTAATAGATATTTTGTGCGAACGGACTCACCCATTTGCGCCCCCGCCGGCCTCTCCCCGCCGATTGCCGCTCTGCGAGCACCAGAAAAGGCGCTGAATGGCCAGCCGCAATCAAGCGAAGAGCTTCAGCGTTAGTTGAGTCAATAGATTCTGATATATGGATAGGCCAGGCCAAGAGCGGTGCACGCTTAACAATGTCTTCAGCATCAAGCAGGTACAGCGGCACCGCCAACTTATACCCTCGCCCTCGAACCTTGTGTATAGGTAGATTCAACTCCACCTCTAGATTCTGAAGCTGTTTCCACACCGCACTTCGACTCACCCCCAGGGCCGTGCCGAGATCCTCGCCCGAATGAAATCGACCATCTTTAAGAAGCTTCAACAACGTCAACATGCAAGTATCGCCTCACAATGAGGCACGCATGATAGCCATGCGCAAGGTGATTGCATAGAAAGGGAAAAATTTAGCACTGCGATCTACAAGGGAAATGCTCATGGCTTTTCGAGCGCGCAAAACAAAACCCCAATTGCTTTCGCAATTGGGGTTTCGGAATTTAATCTTGACGATGACCTACTCTCACATGGGGAAACCCCACACTACCATCGGCGATGCATCGTTTCACTTC
>NZ_LEKF01000028.1:0-85442 GCF_001029595.1 Pseudomonas sp. ARP3 | reverse complement strand
CTCCACAAGCACCCACACGAATTGCTTGATTCAGTTGTTAAAGAGCGATTGGTTAAGATCTTTCGTCTCAACCGAGGCGCGCATTCTACAGCAGCCTCATTTGCTGTCAAGTGATTATTTTCAGAAGTTTTCGAAGATTTCTTCAACAACTTCAACCACTTGCGCTTCCGATCTCTCGTTAGCGGGAGGCGAATTCTACAGCGTTACACGCTGCTGTCAACACCTCTTTTTCTCCGCTTTCGATCGAGAAGATCGAAACGTTATTAGAGCCAAACAACACTGCTCCACCAACTCCTTCTGGGCTTCGATGAACTGAAGCGATCCGCTGTCGATCTTGCGTAACTCTTTGTTTACCAAGGAGTTTTCCGTTTCGACTGCGCCGGAAGTGGGGCGAATTATAGACTTCTGGAATCTGCCGTCAAGCGTTAATTTGCGTTTTCTATTAACCCCCTATGAAAGAAACCAAAATACTCTATATAGATAAGCGCCTCACTAAAGCTGAGCAATATATTGCTCATCTTTATCCACTTGAGCATCATACCGTCCTCGCCTATCCAATATGATCTCGGACGAACAACAATGACCTCCTCTCCACGCAGCCTGGCATCAACACTGTTTCCGGTCGGCCTGCTCTTGATTGCCATGGCATCCATCCAATCCGGCGCATCGCTCGCTAAGAGCATGTTCCCGGTCGTGGGCGCACAAGGTACTACTGCTTTGCGCTTGATTTTCGCCAGCGTGATCATGCTGGTTCTGTTACGTCCGTGGCGCGCCAGGCTGACTGCAAAGTCTCTGCGTACAGTGGTTGTCTACGGCATGGCACTGGGCGGCATGAATTTTCTCTTCTATATGTCATTACGCAGTGTTCCTCTGGGTATTGCCGTAGCACTCGAATTCACAGGGCCGCTGGCCGTAGCTATCTATGCCTCCAGGCGAGCGGTTGATTTCCTGTGGATTGCCTTGGCGATCATCGGCCTACTCCTCTTGATTCCGATGGGAGAAGCCAGCAATGGCATTGACTTGCTGGGAGGTGCCTATGCGCTGGGTGCCGGTATCTGTTGGGCGCTTTACATAGTCTTCGGGCAGAAGGCGGGGAACGACAACGGTGTGCAAACCGCGGCCCTAGGCGTGATGATCGCTGCATTGTTTGTGGCACCTATCGGCATCGTTCATGCGGGAACAGCATTGCTGACACCCGCCTTGATTCCGGTCGCCATCGGTGTGGCTATCCTCTCTACCGCGCTGCCCTACACCCTTGAGATGGTCGCACTCACACGCCTGCCGGCTCGCACTTTCGGCACCCTTATGAGTATCGAACCCGCATTCGGCGCACTCTCTGGTTTGCTCTTCCTACAAGAACATCTCTCCATCCCCCAATGGATGGCCATAACCTGCATTATCCTGGCTTCGGTAGGTGCCACACTGACGATGCGCGACGAGTCCAAGCCGCTGGTTCCGGCGGATTGATTCATGGTTGAACGTAGCTCTGGTAATTGCCGCTCGTTTAAGCCATGTTTAGTGCTTAACGAACGTCACTCATGGAGTTTTTCGACAAGGACAGCGCGAACGCCAAGCTCGGCAGCGAGCACAGCCTGCTTCAAGTCTTACGAGGCGGCTTTTTAAGGATAGGAATGAGAAGAATATTGATACTGTTGATGGTCGTGGCGATTGCAGGCTGTGCCGCGACCACAAAAACAGAAGTAAAACGGGGCAAGAAAGGGCTGCATATCAACTGTTCTGGCCTGTCGTCCTCTTGGGAGCAGTGCTACACCAGCGCAACAAATTCATGCGGCACTAAGGGCTATCGGGTGATCGCGAAGTCCGGTGACAATTCCGAAGAACCTGGCGATTACCCCTTCGGCCTCAACCCGGCGGGTTACACCAGCCGCAGCATGATTGTCATTTGTAAGTAGCCGACTTTCAAAACGTGGGTCGACTTTATAGTCGCCCACGCCTTGAGAACCACAACCTTTAAATGGCCGACGTGCGTACCAGCAACCACTCAAGGCCAGCGCCACTGAGCAATGGACTCAAACGTTCACGCACCTGTTCGTGATAGGCATTGAGCCACTCGCGCTCATCCGTTGTCAGCAGCGAAGGCTCCAGACAACGGGTATCGATGGGACAGAGGGTCAACGTTTCGAATTTGAGAAACTCGCCAAACTCGGTCTTGCCGGCCTCACGGTTCAACACCAGGTTTTCGATGCGCACCCCCCAACGACCAGGCCGGTAGGTACCCGGCTCGATAGAGGTGATCATCCCCGGCTGCATCGCGGTCTGCGGCGCGGTAGCCGCCTGATAGGCAATCACTTGCGGGCCCTCATGCACATTGAGGAAATAACCTACGCCGTGCCCTGTGCCATGACCGTAATCCACGCCTTCGGCCCAGATAGGAGCGCGGGCAATGGCATCCAACAGCGGTGACAGAATCCCTTTGGGGAAGTGCGCGCGCGACAGTGCGATCACACCCTTAAGCACACGAGTGCAGTCACGTTTCTGCTCGTCGCTTGGCGTGCCGATAGGCACCATGCGCGTAATGTCCGTAGTGCCGCCCAAGTACTGACCGCCAGAGTCAATCAACAGCAAGCCGTCGCCCTCGATAACCGCATGCTCTTCTTCAGTGGCGTGGTAGTGGGGCATCGCGCCATTGGCGTTGAATGCCGCGATAGTGTTGAAACTCAGCGAAACATAATCGGGACGGCGGGCACGAGCTGCCGTCAAGTGTTCGTCGATCGTCAGTTCAGTGATGCGCTCGCGCCCAAGCGCGCCGTCCAGCCAAGCGAAGAATTCGCACAACGCGGCGCCATCCTGTTCCATCGCGCGACGGATATGTTCTGCGTCAGCAAGACTTTTGCGGGATTTGGCCAGCGTCGTCGGGTTTAGCCCCTCAATCAGCTTGACGCCGGCATCCAGGTTTTCCAGCAAACCGGCCGTCACGCGCGCGGGATCAACTTGCACGCTGGCACCCGACGGCACCGCACGCAGCGCCTGCGCTACCTCGCTGTAGTCGCGTAAAGTCACACCGTCCTGCTGCAGCACCGCACGCAACTCGGCATCGACTTTAGTCAACGCTACGAACAATGTGGCCTGCTGCTGACTGATCAGCGCAAAGGACACAAATACCGGATTGAACGACACATCACCGCCACGCAGGTTAAACAACCAGGCGATGTCATCCAGGGTGGCAATAAAATGCCAATCAGCGCCCTTCTCTTTCAGACTGGCGCGCAATGCGGCGAGTTTCTCGCCACGGCCAAGGGTCGCTTGGGGCGGCAGGTGCTGATAGATCGGTTGATCGGGTAAATTCGGCCGATCTTTCCAAACCTCATTGAGCAAATCGATATCCGTGCGCAACCGTGCGCCGCGCTCTGCGAGCTTGGCGCTCAAGGTTCGCGCCGAAGCAACCGCCATCACCGCACCGTCCACTGCCACTACACCCCCTTCGGGTGTTTGCTCGGTCAGCCACTCCAATGGCCCAGGCTGACCTGGCTGCAGCTTGACCAGCTCGATACCACTGCCTTTAAGTTCCTTGGTGGCTTGCTCCCAGTAACGGCTGTCAGCCCATACACCGGCGAAATCCGCCGTAACGATCAACGTTCCCACAGACCCATGAAAACCAGACAGCCACTGGCGCCCCTGCCAGTAACCCGGCAGGTATTCGGATAGATGCGGGTCGGCCGACGGCACCAGCAAGGCATCGACCCCCTTGCGGCTCATCAGTTCACGGGTATGCGCCAGGCGCTGGGGAACCGTTCCATGGGTCAAAGGCTGCATGCTCATTGTGTCTCCTGCTAACCACAAATAATTGTTATGCGTTGCGAATGAATATTCAGATGGCCCAGAAGGCCGGCGCACTGGCGAGTGCGGCCTTGATCAACTGTGCTGCCCGATCGATGTCCTGCTCAGAGGTAAACCGTCCCAGGCTCAAGCGAATCGTGCGACCGGCGCTACGGGCATCATGTCCCAATGCAAGAAGCACATGAGAAGGCGTATTACTGGCCGAGTTACACGCCGAAGTCGCGGAAAACGCAATGTCCGCACTCAGCGCAGCCGAATTGAATTCACCTTCGCCAAACGTAAGGCTCAGAGTATGGGGAATACGTTGGGTTGGGCTGCCATTGAGGCGCATCCCAGGAACACTGTCCAACTGATCCAACAAGCGTTGACGCAAGGCCGCGATCTTAAGCTGTTCTTCGGCGAACGATTCAGCGGCCAGGGCAAACGCCATCCCCATGCCGGCAATCTGATGGGTTGCCAGGGTGCCGGAACGCAAGCCGCCTTCATGCCCACCGCCGTGGATCTGCGCCAATACCTTCTGCTGCGCACGTGGGCCGACGTACAACGCGCCGATGCCCTTGGGCCCATACAACTTGTGCGCGGAAAACGACATCAGATCCACTGGCCACTTTGCCAGGTCAATCGCCACCTTGCCTGCCCCCTGCGCCGCGTCAACATGCAGCAATGCGCCATGCTTGCGCACGCGCGCGCCGATGGTGGGGATGTCATTGAGGGTGCCCAGTTCGTTATTCACCAGCATCAGCGACACCAGGAAGGTGTCTTCACGCAGCGCCTCACTCACCGCATCGGCGCTGATCAACCCGTCGGCGTCCGGTACCAAGTAAGTCACGGCCACGCCGGACTCCTGCAATTGCCGCGCGGTATCCAGAGTGGCCTTGTGCTCAATCTGGCTGGTGATGATATGCCCACCAGCCACTCCCCGCGCCTGGGTCACGCCCTTGATCGCCAGGTTGTTGGATTCCGTAGCGCCGGAGGTCCAGACGATCTGTTCGGGCCGTGCGCCCACCAACGCGGAGACCTGCTCGCGCGCCTGCTCCACCGCCTGCCTGGCCGCTTGGCCGAACGCATGGGAGCTGGACGCAGGGTTACCGAAATTGGCATTAAAGCCCAGGCATTCGACCATCACCTGGATGACCCGCTCATCCACCGGCGTGGTGGCGGCGTAGTCGAAATACAACGGACGTTTCGTCATAACGTTCAAACACTCGCAGAGCAGGTTCCCGAGAACAGCGTCTCAGGGGCATCGACCAGAACAAGAGGTCGTCAGGTTTACCCAATCGGATGCCATTGAAAAAGGACCACGTTATTTAAATGTGCGTAGGAACGCTCCTGAAATTGAGCTTAACAGGCTCGGACGGCGCCAAGGCAAACAAAAAGCCCGAGGTCCTTAAAGGAAACCTCGGGCTTTTTGCTACTGGACGCAGGCTCAACTGGGACGACCGTGCAGCGTGACGCTACGCTCGGCGTTCATTTCACCCTGGTGATCAAAGCCGAACGGTTGCTGTGGCTGCCCCATCAAAGCGGCGCGCTGGCGTTGGTACTCATCAAAGGACAGCCCGCGACGACTGAGGGTTTCCAGCGCCAACTGCTTGGTTTCTTCCGCCGTATAGGGACGCAATTCGGGCGAAGGATGGTTCGCACAACCGCCCAACACAGAAGCTACAAGTAATAAAGAAACAGCGAGAAATCGGTTCATGGCGACAGTCCTGTTGGTGGGGCCCAAGTCAATGAACACAGGCTACTCCCGCCTATTCACAGTGAAAAATCACCGTCTTCGATAGTTGCTATCAACCGCTCAGGCACCTTCGATAGCTACATCGTCAAATATTCTAAATTGATCTATCAATATGGAAATTGATTAATTTACGGAATAACAACAACCCTCTATAACAAGCCACAACGTGTGCCCGCGCTCCCCCATCGACGACATAAACCAGTCCTGACGCGCACTGACAAGAGAGGTATCCATGCAGCTTCTGACCTTACCCTCCTCCCCAGCCCTGGCGACCTCTATCCGCGCCACGGCCCAGGTTTTCGAGGACCCGAAGTCTCAGGCCCTGCTCGCCCATATCCAGCAAGTAGCGCCCAGCGAAGCCAGCGTGCTGATTATCGGTGAAACCGGTACTGGCAAAGAGCTGGTGGCGCGCCACATCCATAACCTCAGCGCACGGCGTCACCGACCGTTCGTGGCAGTGAACTGCGGGGCTTTCTCTGAATCACTGGTGGAAGCCGAATTGTTCGGGCATGAAAAAGGCGCCTTCACCGGCGCCCTCACTGCCAAGGCCGGCTGGTTTGAGGAGGCCGATGGCGGCACGCTGTTTCTGGATGAAATAGGCGATTTGCCCATGGCGATCCAAGTCAAATTGTTGCGGGTACTGCAGGAGCGAGAAGTGGTGCGCCTCGGTTCGCGTAAGAGCATTCCGATTGATGTGCGCGTAGTGGCTGCTACTAATGTTCAGTTAGAGAAAGCCATCAACGCCGGACATTTCCGCGAGGACCTCTATTACCGTCTGGATGTAGTCAGCCTAGAACTCAGCCCATTGCGTGAACGGCCCGGCGATATCCTGCCGTTGGTGCGCCACTTTATCCAAACCTACAGCCAGCGCCTGGGCTACGGATCGGTGACTATCAACCACGAGGCGCAGCTCAAGCTGAAAAGTTACAGCTGGCCGGGCAATATCCGCGAGCTGGAAAACGTTATCCATCACACCCTGCTGATCTGCCGTAATGGCGTGATCGAGCGCGAGGATTTGCGCCTGTCGAATCTGCGCATTGATCGCCAGGACGACTCCGCGCACGCCCTCGACAACAGCGCCGAGGCCCTGCTGGAGCGCGCATTTCAGAAGCTGTTCGAAGAGCAGGCCGGTGCTCTGCATGAAAAGGTTGAAGACGCCCTGCTGCGCGCCGCCTACCGATTCAGCCATTACAACCAGGTACACACCGCCAACCTGCTGGGCCTGAGCCGGAATGTGGCCCGTAGCCGTCTGATCAAAATCGGTGAACTGGCGGTGAACAAACGTCGGCCAGGGGAAACCCTTCAAGGTGGGCGGATGCTGCACCTATCCGTTTAAACGACAGTGCAATGCGTTGTCGGGGCCACGTTCGAAACTCTGCAACACTTGGAAAGAACCGAAGGTAACCGCAGTGGCGCGATGGGCGCGAATCAGCGTCCAGAAGTCCTCATCGCCCTGCTCGAAACGCTGGAACGCCGCCTCGCCCTCCTCACGCGATTGCCATTGCAGGTAATTGAGCACGCGTCGCCCGTCAGCACTGATCTGGACGCTGGCGCTCAGAAAACCCTCCTGGCTCTGGGCCAGGCGCTCACTCTGGGTAGACAAGGCCGCCACCAGTGCCAATTGTTGCGGGGGCTCGACGTGGAATTCGATCAGTTGAGTGAAGCTGCGACTTTTCTCTATTACCTGCATGGACTGTCTCCTTTCTATGTAGGCAGAATCTTGCGATTCGATGCCACGCAGGGTAAAACCTCGAGTTAAGTCAAGGTCAAGCACTGATTCGGAGTTTTCATGCTCAATAAAGAACTGACCGTCGGCCAATTGGCCGCGCGCAGCGGTGTGGCCGTCACAGCCCTGCACTTTTACGAAACCAAAGGGCTTATCAAAAGTCATCGCAACGCCGGCAATCAACGGCGCTACCCGCGGGACGTATTGCGCCGCGTGGTGGTGATCAAAATCGCGCAACGCCTGGGGATTCCGTTGGCGACGATCGGCGAGGCGTTGCAGGCCTTGCCGGATGGCCGTACTCCTACGGCGCAGGATTGGGAGCGCTTGTCGGCGCAATGGCGCGAAGACTTGGATGAACGCATCCATAAACTGCAATTGCTGCGTGACAAGCTCAACGGCTGCATTGGGTGCGGATGCCTGTCATTGGAGGCGTGCCCGTTACGCAATCAGGGCGATCAGCTCGGCGAGCGCGGGCCAGGCGCGCACTTGCTCGAACCGGATTGACTGTCCTGGCCCACATCGCCGCCTCCCTGATTGGCGTGACCTATAGTGAAGTGGTCGGTAAACACCGGCGTCTTCCAATCCACCTGATCAAGGAGAGCGATATGAGCGTCAAACCTATCCCGGAAGGCTATCACCGCATCACGCCGTATCTGGGAATCAACGAAGCCGCTGAGGCCATCGAGTTTTACAAGACAGCCTTCGGCGCCCAGCAAATCATGCGCTTGGACATGCCCGACGGCAGGGTCGGTCACGCCGAGCTGCGCATCGGCGATTCGGCATTCATGCTGGGCTCGCCCTGCGAAGAAAGCGCTCTACACAGCCCAAACAACGGTCATACCAGTGTTGGCCTGCATTTATATGTAGAGGACGTCGATGCGCAGTATCAAAAAGCCATCGACGCCGGCGCTAAAATCATCTCCAGACCAAGCGACCAATTCTACGGCGATCGTTCCGGCACACTGCGCGATCCTTTCGGCCATGTGTGGTTCGTGGCGACGCAAAAAGAGTCTTTGTCCGAAGACCAAATTAAAGAGCGCGCGAAGGCGTTGTTCCAGCAAAGCTGAGACCTTCGAGCTGTGTAGCACCAGGCTTGCTCGCCATGGAAGCCCGTTCGGCCATAGACGTCGCCGACCTGCCAGAGCAAGCCCTCCCCCTCCGTTTGTTGGGCGATATCAAGCAAGCGATAAGGCACGGATGAAAGCTTGAAACATTTTCTTTCATTTGTGCCTTAGGGATTTCTCATTCTCATCCGTCTTAACTTAGATACAGCCTGTCGCGTCAGCAAAAGCTACGACTGGCCTTTTCCGGGCCCGCATTGCCCCTCCGATCAAGACCCTCATTCACATGTCGAAGAAGTCACGCTCCAAACTCTGGTTTCTCGTACACAGCTGGCTGGCGTTGCCCATCTGGTTTTTTGTACTGATCGTCTGCGTCACCGGCACCCTGGCGGTGGTCAGCCAGGAAATCGTCTGGCTGGCCAACCCTGACATCCGCGCGAGCAAACCGTCCGACGATGCCGAACCGCTGAGCTTTGACCAAGTGATCGCCGCCATCAAGCGCGACGATCCGCACGTCATCGTGCGCTCCATCATTCGCCCCGATGAATCGCACTTCGCCTTGAGTGTGGGCCTGAGCTATCCCGACGGACGTTCGGTGGAGGCGTATGCCAACCCTTATACCGGCGCGATCCAGGGCATCAGCCCTGCTTTCGATTTCCAGCAATTCACCCGCGCGCTGCACGGCTGGTGGCTGGTGCCTTTTACCAACGGCTACAGTTGGGGTTGGTACCTGGTTTCATTGCTCGGCTTGCCGTTGCTGGCGTCACTGATCACCGGCCTGGTGGTGTACAAGCGCTTCTGGAAAGGTTTCCTGCGCCCGACCTTGCGTATCCGCCATGGTGCGCGGATCTTCTGGGGCGACTTCCACCGCCTGAGCGGAATCTGGTCGATCTGGTTCATTGCGGTTATTTCCATCACCGGCACCTGGTTCTTGATCCAGGCGTTCCTGGGGGACAACCAGATCTCCATTTCCAGCGAACCCATCGTGCCGGTAATCGCCCGGGAGAAAGTACCGACATCCGCCCCTGGCGTACCGGCACCGATGATTCCCTTGGACGATGCGATCAAGATCGCCACCCAGCGCATTCCAGGGCTGGAAGCCAGCTTCGTATTCCTGCCGCTCAACGCTTACAGCCATCTGCAGATCGGTGGCCGCGGCTGGTACCCGCTGATGTTCCAGACCGCGCAACTGAACCCTTATGACGGCGATATCGCCGTTTCGCACCTGTTGTCCGACCGCACTGCACTGGAGTTCGTCACCGAATCCATGCGCCCGCTGCACACCGGAGACTTCGGTGGCCTGTGGATCAAGCTGATCTGGGCGTTCTTCGGTCTGGTGCTGAGCATGATGGTATTGAGTGGCCTGCTGATCTGGACCAAACGCACCGCCCTGGCCACCGCCAATGCCCTCAAACGCAGCCACAAAGCGCCGCGCCAGGCCGCGTCCATCCCGGCCATGCAGGCTGAAACCCCGGAGACCAACCGATGAGCAAAGTCGCTGCCGCTGCACCGCCGTCGCCGCTGCGGGCGTTCTGGCTGAAATGGCGTTTCCATATCAACATCCTCCTCGTGCTGGTGCCGTTGGGCTTTATGCCCAAGTACTTCGCCGACGCCGCACTGTTTCGCGGGGACACCGGTATCGGCGAACGGGTAGCCGGTGAAGTGCAGGTCGGCCCCTGGAGCCTGACCCTCGCCGAATTCCGTAACGAGGGCCCGCGCCCCGACCCGGCGGGCCCGATGAAATTTTTCAATGCCGCCCTGTGTGACGTCTGCGCCGATCAGGTCAAGGCCACTTATCTGCGTATCGGCAAACCCCGCAGCCTACGCGCCGCCGGCGTGATCTTCTTTGGCACGCCGTATCGCATGGGGGCCGGTCTGCCGGTGCCGGAGCGCACGCCGGTAGACGCCGAACTGTGGGTCACCATGGAAGGCTGGGACGGCACGATGCACCAGGGTTCCATCCCGCTGAGCCAGGCCTCCCCTGCCACCATTGCCTGGCTGAACAAGCAAGGAGTAAAACCATGACCTCGATCCTGCGCACCTATATCGCGCTGCTGTGTGTGGGCTTCAGCGCCACCGCCGTGGCCCACAATCCCATGTGCGAATGCAAGGAAATACCCGGCGAGCAAATCCAGTGCAAAGGTGGATTCTCCGATGGCAGCGGCGCGCCTGGCGTGACCTTGGACGTGATCGGCTACGACGAAACCATCCTGATGCCCGGCAAACTCGGCGAGGATTCGACCCTCACGTTCAAGAAACCTTCGGCCGAGTTCTACGTGTTGTTCGATGCCGGCCCTGGCCATGTGGTGGAAATCGATCAAGCGGATATCCAGCCCCAATGAGTACTACCCAGGTTGTACGCCCCGATGGTGCCGGCCACGAAACCCTCTACGTTCTGCTGGTGTGCCTGATCATCCTGGCGGTCGCCGGGACGGTGGTGGCCCTTCACGGCGAGTCCCAGCAGGTTGCGACTCTGCCCAGCCATCAATTGGACGCGCGGCGCGACCTGAGCGCCGCCGAGCAAGGCATCTACGCCGACCTGCGCGTGACCCTGGATGAAATCCATCTGTTGCAACAAGAGCAGAGCGCCCTGCCGACGCCCGAGCAACTGGCCGAGGAAGGCTTCGCGCCGTTCGCTCAAGATGCCAGCTCGGTCAGCCGTGGCGATCACCGCTGGCAGTTGCTGGCACCGTCGGCTTATCTGGGAGTGAGCCAGGCACCTGGGGTGAGCGGCTCATTGCTGATGCGCGTGCAAGGCAGCGAACCGGATATCTGGCTCAACCGATCCAACGACATCGCCGCCCCTTCCGACCTCACTGACCAGGCGCTGATCGCAGCCGGCTGGCAACAGGTGGTCACGCAATTCGATGCCGGCGTGACCCGCCAGCACCGTCACTGAACGAGAAGACCGATTGCCCATGTCTATTTCATCTCCCCTGTTGCGCCTGCTGCTGGTTGGCCTGCTCAGCCTGATGCTCACCCCTTTCGCCAACGCCGAAGCGGGCAAGCGCCTGCGCATCGGCATCACGCTGCACCCTTATTACAGTTACGTGGCCAATATCGTCGGCGACGAGGCCGAGGTGGTGCCGCTGATCCCGGCCGGGTTCAACCCCCACGCCTACGAGCCGCGCGCCGAGGACATCAAGCGCATCGGCACGCTGGACGTGATCGTGCTCAATGGTGTCGGCCATGACGATTTCGCCGACCGCATGATCGCCACCAGCGAACGCCCCGACATCCCGGTGATCGAGGCCAACGCCAATGTGCCGTTGCTGGCCGCCACCGGCAACGCCGCGCGCGGCGCGGGCAAAGTGGTCAACCCACATACCTTCCTGTCGATCAGCGCGTCGATTGCCCAGGTCAACAACATCGCCCGCGAACTGGGCAAGCTCGACCCCGACAACGCCAAGACCTACACCCAGAACGCCCGCGCCTACGGCAAGCGCCTGCGCCAGATGCGCGCCGACGCCCTGGCCAAGCTCACCAGCGCGCCCAACCCAGACCTGCGTGTCGCCACGGTGCACGCGGCCTACGACTACCTGCTGCGTGAGTTTGGCCTGGAAGTCACCGCAGTGGTCGAGCCAGCCCACGGTATAGAACCCAGCCCAAGCCAGTTGAAGAAAACCATCGATGAACTGCGCGCCTTGGATGTGAAGGTGATTTTCTCGGAGATGGATTTCCCGTCCACCTACGTCGATACCATCCAGCGCGAATCCGGGGTCAAGCTGTACCCGCTCTCGCATATTTCCTACGGCGAATACAGCGCTGAAAAGTATGAAGTGGAAATGACCGGCAACCTCAACACCGTGGTCCGTGCCATTCAGGAGTCAGGCGCATGACCGCCGCCGAACAGCTGAACGTCGCCAGCATCGGGCCGACCCTCGACTTCGACAAGGTGTCGCTGACCCTGGGCCGTACCGCGATCCTGGCCGAGGTGAGTTTTCAGGTCCAGCCGGGCAGCATCCACGCGCTGGTGGGACCAAACGGCGGCGGGAAAAGCTCGCTGATCAAGACCTTGCTGGGGCAGACACCGCACCAGGGCCGCTTGAGCCTGGCGTGGCCGTCCTCGCCCGGCACCATCGGCTATGTCCCCCAGGCCTTGGAGTTCGACCGAGGTTTGCCGATGACCGTCGACGATTTCATGGCTGCAATGTGCCAGCGGCGCCCGGCGTTTCTTGGCCTGTCCCGGCATTACGCGGCCGCCATCGGCGAGGCGCTGGAGCGGGTGGGCATGCAGGATAAGCGCAAGCGCCGCATGGGCGCGTTATCCGGCGGCGAACGCCAGCGCGTGCTGCTGGCACAGGGCCTGATCCCGGCCCCCCAATTGCTGGTGTTGGATGAACCGATGTCGGCCCTCGATGAGGCCGGCATCCAGGTGTTCGAACGCCTGCTCAACGACTGGCGCCTGGCTGGCATCACCGTCCTGTGGATCGAACACGATCTGGAAGCGGTTGGCCGCCTGGCAGATCGGGTAACTGGTCTGAACCGCCGCGTGCTGTTCGATGCCACGCCCAAAGAAGCGCTGACGCCTGACCGCCTGCTGACCCTGTTCTCTACTCACCCTCGGAGCACGGCGCCATGAGTTATGAAGCATTTCGCCTGATGGTCCAGGGCTGGGCTTCTTCGGGTTACCTGCCGGAAGCCTTGGCCTACGGCTTTGTAGTCAACGCATTGCTCGCGGGCCTGTTGATCGGCCCGGTATTGGGTGGACTGGGCACGCTGGTGGTAGTCAAACGCTTTGCGTTCTTCTCCGAAGCGGTCGGCCACGCCGCGCTGACCGGCGTAGCCGTGGGCATTCTGCTCGGCGAGCCCTACACCGGGCCGTACGGCAGCCTGTTCGGCTACTGCCTGTTGTTCGGCATCCTGCTCAACTACTTGCGCAACCGCACCGGGCTGGCGCCGGACACCTTGATCGGCGTGTTCCTGTCGGTTTCCCTGGCATTGGGCGCGAGCCTGCTGTTGATCCTGGCGGGCAAGATCAATGTACACATCCTGGAAAACGTGTTGTTCGGTTCGGTACTGACGGTTAACGGCAACGATCTGCTGGTGCTGGCGATTGTCGGTTCCCTGGTGATGGCCCTGGCATTGCCGCTGTACAACCGCATCATGCTCGCCAGCTTCAATCCCCAACTGGCGGCCGTGCGTGGCGTGGCAGTGAAGACTTTGGATTATCTGTTCGTGATCCTGGTGACACTGATCACCGTGGCGGCGGTCAAGGTCATCGGCGCGATCCTGGTGGGCGCGCTGCTGGTGATTCCGGCGGCGGCGGCGCGGCTGTTGAGCCAGTCGCTCAAAGGGTTTTTCTGGGTCTCGGTGGTGATCGCCACCGTCAGCACCCTCTGTGGCATTCTGCTACCGATCATATTTGACCTGCCCATACCCTCCGGCGCCGCGATCATCCTCGTCGCCGGTATCGCCTTCGCCTGCGCGGCCATCGCGCGGGGCGTCGTCCCCAGCCTGAAAGGGAACCTTGGATAATGCGCTTCGTTCTACACCCTCTGACTCTGGCCTTCGCCTGCCTGATCGCCACACCGCTGATGGCGACCGAATCGGTAAAACCGGCGGTGCATGCCGCCAAACCTGTGAAAGTGCTGGCCTCGCTGCCCATCACCTATGGCCTGGCGGACGTGTTGCTCAAAGGCACCGACGTGCAGCTGGAACGTGCCGCGCCGGCCAACCTACCTGGCACGCGACAGGTATCGTATTTCACGGGGCGTGGCGCATCGGCGCTCAGCACGTTGGCCCAAGACGCCGACGCCGCCATCGGCTTGCGCTCGCTATGGCCGGATGACCCGCTGTACCGGGTGGCGCGACGCAGCAATATCCGTATCGTCGAAGTGGATGCCGCGCGTCCAGTGGACGGGGGTTTGCCGGGGATCGCCGTGCAACCCGGCGCCTCCGACGGTTTGAATAGCCAGCCCTGGCAATCGAGTAACAACCTGGGCCGCATGGCCGATGTAGTGGCCGCCGACCTGAGCCGTCTGGCGCCGGGGGCCAAAACGAAGATCGACGCCAACCTCGCCGCCCTCAAGCAACGCCTGCTTAAATTCAGCGCCGACAGCGAGGCACGCCTGGCCAAGGCGGACAACCTGAGCGTGGTCAGCCTGAGCGATCATTTCGCCTACCTGATCAGCAGCCTGAACCTGGAAGCGCTCAGCACGGACGCCCGCCCCGACGCCGAGTGGACGCCCGACGCATTGCGCAAACTCACCGCTGATCTGAAGGACAATGACGTCGGAGTGGTGCTGCATCATCGTCAGCCGAGTGAGGCGGTAAAAGCCGCAGTGACAGCAGGTGGCGCGCAGCTTCTGGTACTTAACGTCGACGGTGCGGATCCGGTGACGGAGTTGGAAAACAATGTGGATCAGGTGATCAAAAGCCTTACGCCGCGCGGCTAAATGACAGCGGTCTTAAGGGGGACTTGGATTGGCCGCTGTTCACTCAGACGACATCCACCCCCACGTGAATCGCGTCATGCCGCCAAAACTCCAGATCGCAGTCGATCAGGCGCTGGTGCTGGTCATAGTTGACCCGGGCAATGCGCAGGCCGGGGCTGCCCACCGAGACGCGCAACGCAGCGGCCGCCTCCACGGGCAGTGAGGTCGGAACGATCTCGAAACGCACCCGCCCGTAATGCACGTCGTACTTGCGTGCGTACAGCTCAGTCATCGACTGGGTCAAATCACACGCCAGGATTCCGGGAAAATACTGCGGGTTCAGGTAGTGCTCTACATACAACACCAAGCGCCCATCGATCCGCCGGCCCCGGCAAATCTGGATCACGCTGGACAACGCCGGCAACTGCAGCCAGGCGCACACCGCCGCCGAGGCCGGTTGCAAGCGTGCGCTGAGTACTTCGGTGGACGCCACCCGGCCCTGGTCACTGACCATCGCGTGAAAGTGGCTGCGCTGCATCAGGTTGTAGGCCAGTCGCGGCGGCGATACAAACCAGCCACGGCGTTCCTCGCGATAGATCTGCCCTTGAGCCTCCAGTTGTAACAAGGCTTCCCGCACGGTTATGCGAGTGGTACCAAACAACTCGCTGAGCTTGCGTTCGGCAGGCAATTTGTGGCCGGGGGGCAATAGACCGTGATCGATCTGCTCCTGCAGCGCCAGGCCGATGGAAGTCACCGCCTTGATTGCTTCATCACGCATCAACGTTACCTATCTGGACTAGACCAGCACCGTTCAGGTGCATAAAGCGCTCGATAAATGGGCCCTTGTTACTGCGTGTCAGCCTAGGCATTACAAATGACCGAGAGATGACAGCACCTGCCGGGGTGGCATACCACACTCTGCAATACATCAGCCAAGTCCAGTCAATGCGGGCCCTGGGGCATGGTCTACGCTAAGTTTGCGCTGACCGACATCAACGCTTTAAAAACGACATCGACATGAAACTGTCATCCATCGAGCCTAGATTGGCTCAGGTATTGCTGACCTAGACCAAACCACCGCAATCGTTCGTAAAAACGCAGCGTTGTTAACGCCCATAGGAGCTTCGGATGAAACAGCTTTTCCTGGCATCACTGTTAGGCTCGACCATTGCCATGTGCACCGCGGCCATGGCTGCCGATACCGATCTAAAAACCCTGGAAGCCGCCGCGAAAGCGGAAGGCGCCGTCAACAGCGTCGGCATGCCCGATGACTGGGCCAACTGGAAAGGCACCTGGGACGATCTGGCCAAGACCTACGGCCTCAAGCACATCGACACCGACATGAGTTCCGCCCAGGAAATTGCCAAGTTCAAAGCCGAAAAGGACAATGCCAGCGCCGATATCGGCGACGTCGGCGCCGCCTTCGGCCCGATTGCGGTGAAGCAGGAAGTGACCCAGCCTTACAAACCGTCCACCTGGGCACAGGTGCCGGATTGGGCAAAAGACAAGGACGGCCACTGGGCGCTGGCGTACACCGGCACTATCGCGTTTATCGTCAACAAAAAGCTGCTGCACGGCTCTGAAGTCCCCCACAGCTGGGCCGACCTGCAAACCGGCAAGTACAAGGTGTCCGTGGGTGACGTCAGCACAGCGGCACAGGCGGCCAACGGCGTATTGGCAGCAGCTATCGCCAACAAAGGCGACGAGAAGAACATTGCCCCTGGGCTGCAGTTTTTCACCAAGATCGCCCAGCAAGGGCGCCTCTCACTGTCCAACCCGACCATCGCCACCATGGAAAAAGGCGAAGTCGAAGTGGGCATCGTCTGGGACTTCAACGGCCTGAGCTACAAAGCCAAAATGGCCAACCCGGATGACTACGTGGTGCTGATCCCATCGGACGGCTCGGTGAAATCCGGCTACACCACCATCATCAACAAATACGCCAAGCACCCGAATGCGGCCAAGTTGACCCGCGAGTACATCTTCAGCGATGCCGGCCAGCTCAACCTGGCCCGGGGCAATGCACGCCCCATCCGTGCCGAAACCGACCTGAAACTGCCGGCCGATATCGCCAAGAACCTGATCCCGGGCGAGCAGTACACCAAGGCCAACCCACAGCCGATCAAGGACGCCGATGCCTGGGAAAAAACGTCCAAGAAGTTGCCTCAGCTGTGGAACGAGCAGGTCATCGTAGAGATGAAATAAGCCTGTCGCCCACATTGGAAATCCACTGGAGATCCAATATGGGAGGGGGCTAGCCCCCTCCCATACTTTTGACCTCTTTCCTCCTGAGGAATTGAGTCAAGTCTATTGCTGCGGAGCGCTCTCCCCCATGAAGCACAACGTCATCCTTGTCGTGCTCGACGGCCTGAACTTCGAGGTTGCAAGGCACGCCATGGGACATTTGCAAGCGTATGTCAGCGCAGGACGCGCAGCCCTCTACAAACTGGATTGTGAACTGCCCGCGCTGTCCCGCCCGTTGTACGAATGCATCCTCACCGGCGTACCGCCGATCCAGAGCGGTATCGTCCACAACAACGTCTCGCGCCTGTCCAACCAGCGCAGCCTATTCCATTACGCCACCGCCGCCGGCCTTAGTACCGCAGCGGCGGCTTATCACTGGGTCAGCGAGCTGTACAACCGCACGCCGTTCATGCCTGCGCGGGACCGTCATACCCACGACCCGGCGCTGGCGATCCAACACGGGCATTTCTACTGGAATGACCACTACCCGGACTCCCACCTGTTCGCCGATGCCGAAAGCTTGCGGCTCAAGCACACGCCGAACTTTCTGCTGGTGCACCCGATGAACATCGACGACGCCGGCCACAAACATGGCCTCGACACCGCGCAATATCGCAACAGCGCCCGCTCGGCCGACATCATCCTGGCCGATTACCTGCAAGGCTGGCTCGATGCCGGCTACCAGGTGCTGGTGACCGCCGACCACGGCATGAACAACGACCGCTCCCACAACGGCCTGCTGCCGGAAGAGCGCGAAGTACCGCTGTTTGTGCTTGGCGATGCCTTCAGCCTGGATGCCGGCGCAGCGCCGAAACAAACCGAGCTGTGCGGCACTGTCTGCGAATTATTGGGCGTGCCCCACGACAAGCCTGTCTGCCGGGAGTTGCTCAAGTGAATGCCATGACCCGCGGCAAATATCTGGCCCTGCTGTGCCTGATGCCTTTTGCACTGTTCTTTATCGTGTTCGAAATCGCGCCGTTGGTATGGGTGCTGATCAACAGCCTGCAAACCGAAGAGTCCGGCTGGGGCGTGGACAACTTCACGCGGATCTTCAGCTCCAAGTTCTACCTGCAGGCCATCCAGTACAGCCTGGAGATCAGTTTCTACTCCAGTGTGTTCGGGATCATCATTTCCGTGCTGGGCAGCTACTCGCTGCGCCGGGTGGACTCGCCCCTGCGCAACTTCGTCACCGCCTTCGCCAACATGACCAGCAACTTCGCCGGCGTCCCCCTGGCCTTCGCCTTCATCATTCTGTTGGGGTTCAACGGCAGTATCACGATCATGCTCAAGCAGGCGGGCATCATCGAAGACTTCAACCTGTACTCGAAAACCGGGTTGATCATCCTCTATACCTATTTCCAGATTCCCCTCGGCGTGTTGCTGCTCTACCCAGCCTTCGATGCCTTGCGCGAGGACTGGCGTGAGTCGGCAGCGCTGCTGGGCGCCAGTGGCTGGCAGTTCTGGCGACACATTGGCCTGCCGGTGCTCACACCCGCGCTGCTCGGCACCTTCGTGATCCTGCTGGCCAATGCCCTGGGCGCCTATGCCACGGTGTACGCATTGACCACCGGCAATTTCAACGTCTTGCCGATCCGCATCGCCGCGATGGTGTCCGGGGATATCTCCCTGGACCCGAACATGGCCAGCGCCCTCGCCGTGGTCCTGGTGGCGTTGATGACCGTGATCACCGTGGTCCATCAATTGCTGCTCAAGAGGAGCTACCATGTCTCGCGCTGAAGCCGGCCCGGCCTCCCTCTACCATCGCGTCATGGTGTACCTGCTGTTTGCCATTCTGGTACTGCCGTTGGTGGGCACGTTTATCTATTCGATTGCCAGCAGTTGGTCGGCGACCATTCTGCCGGCCGGTTTTACCCTGAAATGGTATGTGCAGCTGTGGAGCGACCCGCGCTTTCTGATGGCCTTCGGTCAATCATTGGTAGTGTGCGTGGGCGCGCTGATCCTGTCGGTGGTGCTGATCCTGCCGCTGCTGTTCGTGGTGCATTACCACTTTCCCAAACTCGACGCGCTGATGAATATCCTGATCCTGCTGCCGTTTGCGGTGCCGCCGGTGGTGTCGTCGGTAGGCTTGCTGCAGCTTTACGGCTCCGGGCCGATGGCGATGGTGGGCACGCCGTGGATCCTGATCGGCTGCTACTTCACGGTCGCGCTGCCGTTTATGTATCGGGCGATCACCGACAACCTGCAGGCCATCAACCTGCGCGACCTGATGGACGCCTCGCAACTGCTCGGCGCCAGCACCTGGCAAGCCGCGATCCTGGTGGTGCTGCCCAACCTGCGCAAAGGCCTGATGGTGGCACTGTTACTGTCGTTCTCGTTCCTGTTCGGTGAGTTCGTGTTCGCCAACATCCTGGTGGGCACCCGCTACGAAACCCTGCAGGTGTACCTCAACAATATGCGCAACAGCAGCGGCCACTTCACCAGCGCCGTGGTCATTTCCTACTTCTTCTTTGTACTGGTATTGACCTGGGTCGCCACCTTCTTGAACAAGGACAAAAGCCAATGAGCTTCGTCAGCGTGCAACATCTGCAGAAAAGCTACGCCGGCACGCCGGTGTTCAGCGACATCAATTGCGAAATCGCCAAGGGTGAATTCGTCACCCTGCTCGGCCCGTCCGGTTGCGGCAAATCGACCCTGCTGCGCTGCATCGCCGGCCTGACAGCCGTGGACAGTGGGCAAATCCTGCTGGATGGCCAGGACATCGTTCCGCTGAGCCCACAGAAGCGCCACATCGGCATGGTGTTCCAGAGCTATGCGCTGTTCCCCAACATGACCGTCGAGCAAAACGTCGCGTTTGGCCTGCGCATGCAAAAGGTCAACGCCGCTGACAGCCACAAGCGCGTGCAGGAAGTACTGCAACTGGTGGAACTCAAAGACCTGGCAGGCCGTTATCCGCACCAGATGTCCGGCGGCCAGTGCCAGCGTGTCGCCCTGGCCCGCTCTCTGGTGACCCGCCCACGCCTGTTGCTGCTGGATGAACCGCTGTCGGCGCTTGATGCCCGGATTCGCAAGCACCTGCGCGAACAGATCCGCGAGATTCAGCGCGAGCTGGGGCTGACCACGATTTTCGTGACCCATGACCAGGAGGAAGCGCTGACCATGTCCGACCGCATCTTCCTGATGAACCAGGGCAAGATCGTGCAGAGCGGCGATGCGGAGACGCTCTATACGGCGCCGGTGGACGTATTCGCCGCCGGTTTTATCGGCAACTACAACCTGCTGGACTCCGACACGGCTAGTCGCTTGCTGCAACGCCCGATCAGCGGCCGCATCGCGATTCGCCCGGAATCCATCGAGCTGAGCCGCAGCGGCGAACTTGACGCACTAGTGCGCAGCCACAGTTTGCTGGGCAACGTGATCCGCTATCGTATCGAAGCCCGCGGCGTAGAGCTGGTGGTGGATGTGCTCAACCGTTCGGCGCAGGATCTGCACCCTGACGGCCAGCGCCTGGCACTTTCCATCGACCCCAGCGCGCTATGTGAAGTAGCCTGAGCAGTGATTTATTGAGAGAGCGTAACGGATGGCATTGGTAATTTTTGATTTGGACGACACCCTGATCCACGGCGACTGCGCCACCTTATGGAGCGAGCAGATGGGCCGTCTGGGCTGGGTCGACCCCGAGTCGTTCATGCGCAGGAACAACGAACTGATGGACGCCTACAGCCAGGGCAAACTGGCGATGGAAGAGTTTATGGACTTCAGCCTGGAGCCGATGATCGGCCGCACGCCGGAGGAAATCGAGCACTTGGTGGAGCCGTGGGTCGAAGACGTGATCGAACCGCTGATCTACAGCGACGCCACCAAAACCATTGCCCGCCACCGAGCGCAGGGCGACCGGATTCTGGTGATCTCCGCGTCGGGCACGCATTTGGTCAAGCCGATTGCTGCGCGTATCGGCATCGACGAAGTGCTGGGCATCGAGCTGGAGGTCAGCCATGGCGTTTACAGCGGTAAAACGGTGGGCGTACTGACTTACCGGGAAGGCAAGATCAAGCGTTTGCTGGACTGGCTGGCGCAGGAAGATGAAAACCTGGACGGTGCGTACTTCTATTCGGATTCGCGCAATGACTTGCCACTGCTGCTGAAGGTCGATCATCCCCAGGTGGTGAACCCGGATCCGGTATTGCGGGCACATGCCGAGCAGGAGGGCTGGCCGATTCATCACTGGGTTTGATGCCGCCCTGGAGGCTGCTATAAATCGACGCGATCAAGGCCAGAAGTCGTCATTAGAATGTGAAATGAGCCTACATCCTATGTAGGACTCGGGGCGCCAAGCGCATCACATGACCTTCAACGCCTTGCAATGCTTTCACAGTGCCTCCATAGTGAGTCTGGACTGAGCCCGTAGCAGTAGCGCCGGGCTTTTTGCATTATGCGACCGGCCCACACGGAACCGGCGACTTCAAAGACGGCCTAATATGCGTTATCAATTGCCCCCGCGTCGAACCAGCATGAAGCATCTGTTCCCCAGCACCGCCCTCGCTCTTTTCATTGGTCTCGGCTTTGCGTCGATGTCGACCCATACGTTCGCAGCCAACAGCTGGGACAACCTTCAGCCGGATCGCGATGAGGTGATCGCCAGCCTAAACGTCGTCGAGTTGCTCAAGCGCCATCACTACAGCAAGCCGCCGCTGGACGACGCGCGCTCGGTGATCATCTACGACAGCTACCTCAAGCTGCTGGATCCGTCGCGCAGCTACTTCCTGGCCAGCGATATCGCTGAGTTCGACAAGTGGAAGACCCAGTTCGACGACTTCCTCAAGAGTGGCGACTTGCAACCCGGTTTCACCATCTACAAGCGCTACCTGGACCGCGTCAAAGCGCGTCTGGACTTCGCGCTGGCTGAACTGGACAAAGGCGTCGACAAACTTGACTTCACCCAGAAAGAAACTCTTCTGGTGGACCGCAAGGACGCCCCTTGGCTGACCAGCACCGCTGCCCTCGACGATCTGTGGCGCAAACGCGTCAAAGACGAAGTGCTGCGCCTGAAGATTGCCGGCAAAGAGCCCAAGGCCATCCAAGAGCTGTTGACCAAGCGTTACAAGAATCAGCTGGCGCGTCTGGATCAGACCCGCGCCGAAGATATCTTCCAGGCGTACATCAACACCTTCGCGATGTCCTACGACCCGCACACAAATTATCTGTCGCCAGATAACGCGGAAAATTTCGATATCAATATGAGTCTGTCGTTGGAAGGCATCGGTGCCGTTCTGCAAAGCGACAACGACCAAGTCAAGATCGTGCGTCTGGTGCCAGCAGGTCCGGCCGACAAGACCAAGCAGGTCGCACCGGCCGACAAGATCATCGGCGTGGCCCAGGCAGACAAAGAGATGGTCGATGTCGTCGGCTGGCGCCTGGACGAAGTGGTCAAGCTGATCCGTGGTCCAAAAGGCAGCGTGGTACGCCTGGAAGTGATTCCGCACACCAATGCCCCCAACGACCAGACCAGCAAGATTGTGTCGATCACCCGTGAAGCGGTGAAGCTCGAAGACCAGGCCGTGCAGAAGAAAGTCCTTAACCTCAAACAGGATGGCAAGGATTACAAACTGGGCGTCATTGAGATCCCGGCCTTCTACCTGGACTTCAAAGCCTTCCGTGCTGGCGACCCGAACTACAAGAGCACCACCCGCGACGTTAAGAAAATCCTGACAGAACTGCAGAAGGAAAAAGTCGACGGCGTGGTCATCGACCTGCGCAACAACGGCGGCGGCTCGCTGCAAGAAGCCACCGAGCTGACCAGCCTGTTTATCGACAAAGGCCCGACCGTGTTGGTACGCAACGCCGACGGCCGTGTCGACGTGCTGGAAGACGAAAACCCGGGCGCGTTCTACAAAGGGCCGATGGCGCTGTTGGTCAACCGCCTCTCGGCGTCGGCTTCGGAGATTTTCGCCGGTGCCATGCAGGACTATCACCGCGCGCTGATCATCGGCGGCCAGACCTTCGGCAAAGGCACCGTGCAGACTATCCAGCCGCTCAACCATGGCGAGCTGAAGCTGACACTTGCCAAGTTCTACCGGGTGTCCGGACAGAGCACCCAGCACCAGGGGGTGCTGCCGGATATCGATTTTCCGTCGGTCATCGACACCAAGGAAATCGGCGAAAGCGCTTTGCCGGAAGCCATGCCGTGGGACACCATCCGTCCCGCTATCAAGCCGGCATCCGACCCGTTCAAGCCATTCCTCGCACAGCTCAAAGCTGACCACGACACCCGCTCCGCCAAGGACGCCGAATTCGTGTTCATCCGCGACAAGCTGGCCCTGGCCAAGAAGTTGATGGAAGAAAAAACCGTCAGCCTCAATGAAGCGGACCGCCGTGCGCAGCATAGCGATATCGAAAACAAGCAACTGGCCCTGGAAAACATCCGCCGCAAGGCGAAGGGTGAAGACCCGCTCAAGGAGCTTAAGAAAGAAGACGAAGACGCGTTGCCAACCGAGGCGGATAAAACCAAGCCGGAAGACGACGCCTACTTGGCCGAGACGGGCCGAATTCTGCTGGACTACCTGAAGGTCAGCAAGCAGGTAGCCAAGCAGTAAATGATGGCGATTTAATGTGAACGCTCTCCGGAGTGTCATCAAATAGACATCATTCTGTCGTGAAATAAAGGACCCCAGGCATTATGCCTGGGGTCCTTTTTTTTCGATCGAGATCGCCATGACCATGACCGAACAGCTGAACGCATTGGGCTCAATCCTGGCTCAAGGCAGTTTGCACAGCCTGTTCCAGCCGATCCTGTGCTTATCCGAACGACGTATTCTGGGCTACGAAGCGCTCAGCCGCGGCCCCTCCAACAGCCCCCTGCACTCCCCCGTCGCGCTGTTCGCCGTGGCCAGCCAGGCCGGACGCCTGAGCGATTTGGAAATGGCATGTCGCGAGAGTGCCTGTCGACGCTTCAGCGAACAGCAACTGCCGGGCAAGCTGTTTCTCAACATCTCGCCGGAATCCTTGATGGAAACGGCACACCAGCCGGGCCGCACTCTGCAACTGCTGCACGACTTCGGCATCCCGCCCAGCCAAGTGGTGATCGAACTCACCGAACAAACCCCCACTGACGATTTCGATCTACTGCAGACCGCCCTGCACCACTATCGCAACATGGGATTTTCCATCGCCTTGGACGATCTGGGCGCCGGGTATTCGAGCTTGCGCCTGTGGTCAGAGCTACGTCCCGACTACGTCAAAATCGACCGGCACTTTATCGACGGCATCCACCAAGATGCGCTCAAGCGCGAGTTTGTCGGCTCGATCCTGCAAATCGCCAAGGCATCGCGCGCGCAAGTGATCGCCGAAGGTATCGAGTTGCCGGAAGAGCTGGCGGTATTGATGGAAATGGGCGTCGACCTGGTCCAGGGCTATTTGCTCTGTCGGCCACAGGAACAGCCACCGCAGGAAGCGCGGTTGATGCTGCCCAAACCCGACAGCGCCAACATGTCCCTCAACGAAGAAGGCAGCGACCTCAGCGCCCTGCTGAACGAACAACCGGCGGTGGATCAAGACACCGCCACCGCCCAAGTCTTGGAGGCCTTTCGCCGCCAGGCCAATCTCAACTCCCTGGCAGTGCTCGATGGCCGCGGTCACCCTGTGGGCATCGTGCACCGGCATTCGCTGTCCGACGCACTGCTCAAGCCGTTCGCCACCGATCTTTTCGCGCGCAAGCCCATCAGCCGCCTGATGAGCAGTGACTTCCTGGCAGTGGAGCTAAGCCAGTCGCTGCAACAGGTCAGCCGCCTGCTGACCAGCCGCGCGCGGCAACGGATTGAAGAAGATTTCATCATCACACTCAATGGTGACTACCTAGGCCTGGGTCGGGTGATCGACGTGCTGAAGCTGATCACCGAGCTGAAAATCCAACAGGCGCGCTACGCCAATCCACTGACGTTGCTGCCGGGCAACGTGCCGATTCAGCAGTGCCTCACGCGCCTGTTACAGCAGCAACGGGAATCCGTGATCTGCTACGTGGACATCGACAGCTTCAAGCCCTTCAACGATATCTATGGCTACGGACGGGGGGATGAGGTGTTGCTGTGCCTGGCGCAGTGCCTGAACGACCGGGTCGACCCCAGCCGCGACTTCGTCGGGCATATCGGTGGCGATGATTTTTTGCTGGTACTGGGGCCGCAGGATTGGCGCAGACGGCTCAACCAGTTGCTGGATGATTTTCACACCCAATGCCGGCGCTTCTACCGCGCCGAACACCTGGATGCCGGCTGCTTCGTCGCATTGAACCGCCAGGGTGTGCGCCAGGAGTTTGCCCTGCTTTCGCTGTCGATCGGCGTTGTCCATCTACATCCACAGGCCTGTGAACAGCTCGACGCCAGCCAGTTGGCAGAGCTGGCGTCGCAGGCCAAGCATCATGCCAAGGACATGGAGGGCTATAGCGTCCATGTGATCAACAGCATGGACATGCTCTCGCCAACGCTTTAAGCCTCGGCGGACTCCGGATACTCGTATTCGAATACCCGTACCACTTCCGAAGCATGCCAGGAGGCAGCGGCCACACCGTCAGACGGTCCGCTGAAACGCCCAAGACGCTCCACGCATTCAAAAAAACCAGTACGCGGCAGGCGGCTGGCGCCCTGGCTGATCACCAAGGAGCTACGCAGCGGCTGATCGGCCTTGGCATCCAAGGCCGCCAGGTGCTCCAAGGCGGCGGCCAAGGTCTGCATGGCCGGCGAGGGAAACTGCAAACGCTCCAGCAGCGCCCGATACGTCAGTAGATGGCGCTGGCGGCGCGCCTGATCCAGTTCGTTGAGCAACCCATCCCAGTGTTGACGACTGATACGTAGGCTCAAGATTCATCCCTCCAACCTGCAACGCCCAATTCCCAGGCCAGGCTGCGGCGGATCGCAGCATCCGGCTGGCGCTCACCACTTTCGATCAATCCAAGATAAGAAGGGCTGATACCCACCGTGCGGGCCAGCGCTTCAATGGCAAGGCCCTTGGTCTCACGCAGGCCGCGCAGGTCGGCGAGAGGGCGCAGGTCCTGATCGGACGCGGCCTGGGCGGAGGAGTAAGAAGGAGATGGAGGCTGTTGCTGACCGGCCGCTTTAAGCAGCGCCTGGTACTGCTCCCATGGCAACACCGCGTATTCGGGTGCGCCGTTGCGTGAAATTATCTGAATATCCATGACTGCCCCGTAGGATAACAACACTTACAACGTAAGCACTTTCCTTAGGAGTGTAATCCTAACAGCCGTATAGGTCGCAGGGGGATAGCGATGCAATCAGTTTTTTTGCGGGTTTTCCTGGGCCAACAGCGCAGGCGTGGCAGGCAGGCGCTCGACCACGGCGAGCTTCTCCGGGCGCTGTGCCTCACGCCAAGCACGGAAGGCGTTAAGTTCGCCGTCCAGCGTCTTCATGATCCATGCTAGTACGGCGATATCATCGAACATACCAAACATCGGGATAAAGTCCGGGATCGCGTCGATAGGGCTCAGAAAGTACATCAGCCCCGCCACGATCGAGATCAGTGCCTTGGGGCTGATGGCGCGATATTCGCCGCGCCAGTAAGCCAGGCAAAGGGCTTGAAGCAGCTTGAGGTCGTCCTTGAGCTTGCCGAGGCGGCTGCCCTGGCTGGAACCTTTGGCGGCGACGGCGAACAACAAGGTCGGCAAACGTCCACGCCCCAACAAACGTGCCGCCATGGGCAGAAAGCGGGTGAAATTGAAGGGTGGTTTCATCGGTCACTCCAGTTCCAGTCGACACACAAGGTTATCCACACAAATTGTGGATAACCTTGTGAACAGAGCCTGTTTTGCGGCCTGAAAGCCACGGGTTACAAGGCTTACAGTCAGATCGGGCGTTTTTTGCGCACCTCAAAAAAACCCAAGATTTCATTGACTTGGCGTTGCTGTGCGGTTACCCGTGCTCGAGTGTTATATCAGACTGTTACAGGTTGCGGACGTTCGTTTGGATGTACGCGAACCGCAGAAACAACAACGCCCCGTCGAGACGGGGCGTTGTGTGTTCAGGCGCCTATTACTTCTTGGCGGCCGGTGCGGCAGGAGCTTCAGCCTTGGCTGGGTCCTTGATGCCCAGCAGCTCCAGGTCAAATACCAGCACGGAATTGGCTGGAATCGCCGGGCTCGGGCTCTGAGCACCGTAGGCCAGGTCGGACGGGATATACAGTTCGACCTTTTCGCCAACGTGCATCAATTGCAGACCTTCGACCCAACCTGGAATCACGCCGCTGACCGGCAGGTCAATCGGGCTGCCGCGATCCACGGAACTGTCAAAGGTAGTGCCGTTAGTCAGCTTACCGGTGTAGTGAACAGTGACCACGTCAGTAGGCTTAGGCTGCGGGCCATCGGCTTTCTTGGTGATCTTGTACTGCAGACCGGAAGCAGTGGTGACGACGCCGTCTTTCTTGGCATTGTCTTCGAGGAATTTCTTGCCGGCGGCTGCCGACTCTTCGCTCATTTTGGCCATGCGTTCTTCAGCACGTTTTTGCAGTGCGGCGAACGCTTCAACCAGTTCGTCGTCTTTGAGCCTCTGCTCTTTCTTGCCGACGGCATCTTCGATGCCTTGGGCTACTGCTTTGGAATCCAGGTCATCCATGCCTTCCTGGGCAAGGCTTTTGCCCATGTTCAGGCCGATGCCATAGGAAGCTTTTTGCGCCGGGGTTTTCAGCTCTACGCTGGTCTGCGAATCACAACCCGCAAGTACCAGGCTAACCAGGGCCACCGCCGCCGCCAACCGATGCTGTTTCATGCTATTTCCTTGTTCATGCGCCAATAGGGCATTTGAATAAAGTCGCGAGCTTATCAGGCGGCCACGACCAATGGCTACCGGCATGTGAGCAGGAAACTTCCGATAAGTTCACGTGTTTAAAAGCATTTTCATTCATCATGAGGGCCCGCGACGGACCGCGGGACCGCCTTCATCCAGGCTCATGGCCACTTGCCGCACCTCTGGCCTAGTGGCATAACAACGCAACCCCTCGACAAGGATAGTTATCTTGCGCATTTTTTCCCGTATTTTGCTGCTGATCGGGCTCGTGCTGGGCCTGATTCTGACGGTGGTGATCTATTACATCGTCAACCCCAAGCTGCCGGACCCTGTGCCGGTGAAGCAGGTGCATTACCAGGACCAATGGAGCGCCGCCGACCGCCAGACCTACTACTTCACGCCTCAGGGCACCCAGGTAAAAGGCCTGCATTACGATTGGTTCACCGCCCTGGAATTGCCGTTCTCCGAGCGACGCTTTGCCACACCAGAATACCTGGCGCGCTTCGGCTTTCTGGTCGACCCCAAGCAGGTGCCCAGCGCGCAAAACCCCGGCAATCTGCCTGTAGGGTTCGCCCGCCACAAAAACGCCGACAGCAACGTTGAATACCTGGATATCACCTGCGCCGCGTGCCATACCGGCGAGTTGCATTTCCAAGGCCAGGCGCTGCGTATCGATGGCGGCTCGGCCCAACACGTTTTGCCATCAAGCGTACCCACCCTGCGCGGCGGTAGCTTCGGCCAGGCACTCGTTGCCAGCCTGGCGGCAACCTATTACAACCCCTGGAAATTCGAGCGCTTCGCCCGTCAGGTGCTGGGGGATCGATATGAAACCGACCGCAGCCAACTGCGTCAGGACTTCAAACAGTCGCTGAATCAATTTCTCAAAGTGGCCTGGAACGATACCCACCGCGGCCTCTATCCCACCGAAGAGGGCCCCGGTCGCACCGACGCCTTTGGCCGCATCGCCAACGCCAGCTTTGGCGATGGGATTTCGCCAGACAACTACCGCGTCGCCAATGCCCCCGTGGACTACCCGCAGCTGTGGGACATCTGGACCTTCGACTGGGTGCAATGGAACGGCTCGGCGCAACAACCCATGGCACGCAACATCGGCGAAGCCCTGGGCGTCGGCGCGACCCTGACCTTCTTCGACAGCGCCGGCCAACCCCTGCAAGGCGAGGCGCGCTACCCTTCCAGCGTACGGGTGCGCGACCTCAACCTGATTGAAGAAACCCTGCAACGCCTCAAACCGCCCACCTGGCCGGAAGACCTGTTCGGCGCCATCGACAAGCCTCTGGCCGCCCAAGGTCGTGCGCTGTTCGCCGAAAACTGCGCAGGCTGCCACGTACCGAATGTGACCGAGGAAAATGGTCGGCCAGTGCAGCACTTGAAAATGCTGCCGGTTGAATACATCGGCACCGACCCCGGTACCGCCAGTAATATCGCTGATCAACGTTACGACCTCAGCGCCCTGCAATGGGACCCGGCCGAACTGGCCCGACTGAATGTCGAACTGCACCCCACCCCGACCGAACCGTTGGACCTGAAGAAAATGTCGGTGGCCAAAGGCCTGGCCTACGTCACAGCCTTCGTCGAAGACCATGCCTACCGTGCCGCCGGCGTGACTCCGGCCGAGCGCCCACGGCTGGATGGCTATGGCCTGCCGATCGGCGTGCGCGAGTTGCGTGCCTACAAGGCGCGCCCACTGGCCGGCGTGTGGGCCACGCCACCGTTCCTGCACAATGGCTCGGTGCCGACTATTTACCAACTGCTCTCGCCCCAGGATGAGCGCAGCACCACCTTTTATAAGGGCACCTTCGAGTACGATCCGCGCCATTTGGGCTTTGAGACCGCGGCGTTCAAGAATGCCTTCCTGTTCGACACCCGGGTGACGGGTAACCATAACAGCGGCCACGAATTCCGTGCCGGCCAACTAGGCAACGGCGTGATTGGCCGTGGCCTGCTGCCACAGGAGCGCTGGGCGCTGCTGGAATACCTCAAAGTACTGGGCGGCCCTTTGGAGCAACAACTGCCATGATGATTCGATCTCAATATGACCGCCCTTCCCTGCTTGCACGCCTCTGGTTGTGGGTTGGCCGCTTTCTTGGCAAGACGTTGCTCTGGCTGGTAACGCTGGGCCTGATTGGCTGGCTGGCGACCACGGCCTGGTATGCATGGCAACATAGCGGCCCGGTGTCGGCAGATGAGCAAGTGCCGCCGGGTGAAGCAGCGATGACCCAAGGCATCATCCAGACGGCGGTACGCATCGTCGATCAGCATCGCGAAGGCACGCGCTACCTGCGCGACGCCCATGCCAAAGCACATGGCTGCGTGAAGGCCGAAGTCAGCGTATTGAGCGATCTGGACCCTGCGCTACGCCAGGGCGTGTTCGCCGAACCTGGTAAGACCTGGCAGGCCAGCATGCGGTTATCAAACGGCAATGCCTACCCACAGTTCGACAGCATCCGCGACGCGCGGGGCATGGCGCTCAAGTTACTCGACGTACCGGGCAAACAACTGCTGGCGGACCAGCAAAGCCGTACCGAACAAGACTTTGTGATGTTCAGCCATCCCAACTTTTTCGTCAGCGACGTCGCGGAGTACGCCCAGAACATCGGCGCCCAGGCGGACGGCAAGAAAGTGCTGGCGTTCTTTCCCAAGATCGACCCACGCACATGGCAAGTGCGCCATCTGTTTATCGCCCTGGCAACTCTGGCGCCGGCACCGGCCAGCCCGACGCAGACCACCTACTTTTCGGTATCGCCCTACAAGTTCGGCGCGGCCAATGCCAAATTCCGCGTAGCGCCCGCCCCACAGAACTGTCCGGAGTACGTGCTGCCCAAACAGAACCAGGACCTGCCGAACTTCTTGCGCAGTGCCTTGAGCCAGCAGCTCTCGACAGATCGTGTACCGGCGTGCTTCGTCTTGCAGATCCAGCGGCAGAATCCGCAGAAGTTCATGCCCATCGAAGACACCAGCATCGAGTGGAAAGAGAGCGACGCGCCCTATGAAACCGTAGCCACCGTTCGGATTCCGGCTCAGGACTTCGACACCCCGGCGCAAAACCTGGCGTGCGACAACCAATCGTTCAACCCCTGGTTTGGCGTCGCGGAGCACCGCCCCATCGGCGGTATCAACCGCCTGCGCAAGGCGGTGTATGAAGCGGTCAGCGACTACCGCCATAGCCGCAACGCGCCGTAAAGAGTACGTAACAAAGGGCCCGACGCTGTAAGGATTGCGTCGGGTCTATTGAGGTGTTTTCGCCATGCACTTAGCGTGATTTCCTACCCCATCATTTAGGAATTCACTGTGGAAAGCTCAACCCTCGGCATGATCGTACTGACCCTTATCGCGGTGTTCGGCACGGCCTCGTTTTGCTTCGAGCACCTGGCTATCCGTCAGCCGCGCAAGGAAAAGCCGACTAACCAAATCCCAGGCACAAAAAAGCCCGCTCAATGAGCGGGCTTCTTGTGGTGACCTGGCGTTCAGTGGTCCAGGTTACCGAATATGGCGCAGCGGACGGGACTCGAACCCGCGACCCCCGGCGTGACAGGCCGGTATTCTAACCGACTGAACTACCGCTGCGCGTAACACTTGAAGCGAATGGTGGGTGATGACGGGATCGAACCGCCGACCCTCTGCTTGTAAGGCAGATGCTCTCCCAGCTGAGCTAATCACCCTTCACTTTCGGTGTGGGCGGCATCATACAGCAAAATTTCGCAATGTCTTGATTTAAATGCACTTTATTTAAAAATTTTTCTGATGACCGGAAAAGGCCCGTAAAAACAGGCTCCACTCCCCTTCAAACGCGAGTCTATTGCGTTTACCTGTTGCTTGGCCGCACAATTAAAAACCATTCTCAATAACGCCTGAGTCACACCTATGTCTGTGGGTGAACCGCCATTCCAACGGGAAATTTCCCAGCTCTACAGCGAGCATCATGGCTGGCTGCTCACTTGGCTGCGACGCAAACTGCGCTGCCGGCATCATGCGGCCGACCTGGCCCAGGATACGTTTGCACGCATCCTGAACGCGCGCGAGTCCGTGGCCGGCATTCGCGAACCCCGGGCTTATCTGAGCACCACAGCCCGGCGCCTGATCATTGACCAGACGCGGCGCCGACAGATTGAACAAGCCTACCTGCAGGAATTGGCCCTCACGGTGGACGCATTGGAGGGGTTTCAGTCCCCGGAGCAGATCCACACCACCCTTGAAGCCCTTGAACAGATCGCGTTTATCCTGGAAGGCATGCACGAATACGCGCGCCAGGCATTCGTGCTGTATTACTTGGAAGAAATGACCCAGCAGCAAATCGCCCGCCAGCTCAAATTGTCGGAACGCACTGTACGCAAATATCTGATCCAGGCGCTCATGCACTGCGGCCATAGCATGGACACTTGATAAAGCATGTCGGATAGCCACCCAGAGATCGAAGAGCAAGCCGCCGAATGGCTCCTGCACCTGCATGAAGGCGAACTGAACGAGCCCCAGCGCCAGGCGTTCGAACGCTGGAAACAGCAAGGCCCGCATCACGCTGCGGCCGCCGCTCGAATGGAAGCAGTCATTGTCCGCATGCAGGCCCTGCGCGGCAAAAAAAACCTAGCAAAGGCGGCGCTGAACGCGGCTTTCGCGCAGCCTAGAAACCGCCGTAGCAAGAACGCCGTGCGCGCATTGGTATTGGCGTGCAGCCTGGCGATTCCAACCGCCGCATTGCTTGTCAGCCTTTACCCCCAGCAATGGATGGCCGATGTGCGCAACGGTCCGGGCCAATGGCAAACCCTGCAATTGGCAGATGGCTCGACGCTGGCCTTCAACGGCGTCAGCGCGGTGAACCTGCATTTCGATGGCAAGCAGCGCCGTATCGATTTGCTGCAAGGCGAAATACTGGTGGAAGTGGCCCACGACAGCACGCGGCCGTTTGTCGTGCAGACACCCCAAGGCACATTGCGCGCGCGGGGCACACGGTTCGTGGTCAAGCGAGACGGTGATGTCACCGTACTGAGCATGCTCGAATCCCGCGTAGCCGCACACAGTGCCGATGGCGAGCAGACGCTGGAGGTCGACGCAGGCTCGCGGGCCCTGATGCGCTCGAATGATGTCCGCCTAAGCGGCACGGTCGACCCGGCCAGCATCAACGAGGCGTGGCGCCGTCATCAATTGGTGGTCGAGAATCGGCCATTGCCCGAGGTGCTGGACGAAATCGCCCGGCATCGCGCCGGCCGTGTCCAATTCGATCGCCATGCGCTCCAAGGCATACGAGTGTCGGCCGTCATACCGCTGGATGACAGCGACCATGCCTTGCAACTGTTGGCGCAAACACTGCCGATACGGGCCCATGCTTTCACCCCTTGGCTGATCGTCGTCACACCCGAAATGCCGCCCAATGAATAATTATTCGCATTTGCTTCCGGTTTTTATGAAGCTGCCCGTCAAGGAAGGTAATTCAGCACATAAAGGACTACCTTCACCATGCCTACCCCCTCCCCCGCGGGCAGACGTTTTCGACTCCTGAAAAGCGCGCCACTGTCGCTGGCGCTGATCACCACCATCACATTAAATATGAGTCTGGCCCATGCAGACGTCGCCAGCATCACCACTCGGACGTACGACATTCCAGCCGGGCCGCTAGGCAGCTCGCTCAATCGGTTTGCCCAGCAGGCGGGCGTCGCCATCGTGTTCCAGTCCCACGAACTGGAAGGCCTTCAAGGGCAAGGTCTGAAAGGCTCCTACGGCATCCAGGACGGTTTCGATAGTTTGCTGCAAGGCAGCGGCTACCGTGCGGTAAAAGGCGATCAGGTCTATGCGCTGGAACCCGCGCCCGTCAGCGGCGGCGACACCATGGAGCTGAGCCCGACCCAAGTCAGCGGTAACCAGCTCGGTAACGTCACCGAGGGCACCGGATCCTACACGCCCGGCACAATCGCGACCTCGACACGGCTGGTGCTGACGCCCAAGGAAACGCCGCAATCGGTCTCGGTAGTCACCCGCCAGCACATGGATGATTTCGGCCTGAACAACGTCGACGATGTGATGCGCCATACACCCGGCATCACTGTGTCAGCCTTCGACACCGAGCGTACCAACTACTATGCCCGGGGTTTTTCCATCAACAACTTCCAGTACGACGGCATTCCGTCCACGGCGCGCAATGTCGCTTACTCAGCGGGCAACACCCTGAGCGACATGGCGATCTACGACCGCGTCGAAGTGCTCAAGGGTGCCACCGGCCTGCTAACTGGCGCAGGCTCGCTGGGGGCGACAATCAACCTGGTGCGTAAGAAACCTACCGCAGACTTTCAAGGACACGCCACCCTCGGCGCCGGTTCCTGGGACAACTACCGCAGCGAGCTGGATGTCAGCGGTCCGCTGACCGAAAGTGGCAACGTGCGCGGCAGAGCCGTGGCGGCGTACCAGGACAAGCATTCGTTCATGGATCACTACTCGCGCCAGAGTCCCACGTACTACGGCATCATGGAGTTCGATCTGTCACCCGACACCCTGCTGACCGTAGGCGGCGACTATCAGGACACGCTGCCAAAGGGTTCTTCATGGTCGGGCAGTTTTCCGCTGATCAACGCCAAAGGCGATCGCAATAGCGTCAAGCGCTCGTTCAACAACGCCGCCGATTGGAGCAGTTGGGAGCAATACACACGCACCGTATTTGCCGTGCTTGAGCACGATCTGGGTGATGGATGGGTGACCAAGCTGCAATTGGATCACAAGATCAACGGCTACCACGCGTTGATGGGTTCGATCCAAGGCGACCAGCCTCAACCGGATGGCACCGCACAACTCACGTCGGGCAAGTACACCGGGGAAACTGTCAGCGATTCCGCCGACCTATACGTGAGCGGCCCGTTCAGCCTGGGAGGTCGAGAACATGAACTGGTGCTGGGCGGCTCCATCAGCGCCTCCGAATGGAAAGGTAAAGGCTACTGGAATCTCTCGCCGAATATCGTCGATTTCAATAACTGGCACGGCCACGCCGCCATACCGGATTGGGGTCAGGCACAATCGCTGACCGATGACACCGTGCGCCAGACAGGCGCTTATGTCACCACGCGCCTGAACCTTGCCGACGACCTCAAGCTGCTGCTGGGCGGACGCGTGGTCAACTACCAGGTCACAGGCTACAACCCCAATTACCGTGAGTCTGGACGTTTCGTGCCTTACGTCGGTGCCGTGTACGACCTTAACGACACTTACTCGGTGTACGCCAGCTACACCGATATCTTCATGCCGCAGGAGAATTACAACCGCGACCGCGACAACAAGCTGCTTGAGCCCGACGATGGCCAGAACTGGGAGCTGGGTCTGAAAGCCGACTTCCTCGACGGTCGCGTGAACGCCAGTGCAGCCTACTTTGAAATCCATGAATCCAATCGCGCGCTTTCGGATGACGAGTACAACAACCAAACGCCAATCCCAAACAACTACGCCTACAAAAGCAGCAAGGCCGTTACCAAAGGTTATGAGTTGGAGATGTCCGGCGAGATTGCTCCTGGCTGGCAACTTCAGGCCGGCTACACCCACAAGATAGTGCGCGACGACAAGGACGAAAAAATCTCCACCTTCGAGCCTGAAGATCAGGTCAAGCTGTACACCACCTACCAACTCAAGGGCCAATTGGACAAGTTGACCGTCGGCGGTGGCGTACGCTGGCAGAGCGTTGGCTGGCAGGACATCTACAACAACCCGCATAAGCAATACGAAGAGTTCTCCCAGGACGCTTATTGGCTGGTGGATGTGATGACCAAGTACCAGGTCACTAAGAATCTGTCGGCCACACTGAACGTCAACAACCTGTTCGACAAGCACTACTACACCAATATCGGCTTCTATAACTCCGCCGCTTACGGCGAGCCGCGCAACTTTATGGTGACCACGCGCTGGGATTTCTAGAGCCCCAATAAAAAACGCCGCTGATCAAACCTGATCGGCGGCGTTTTTCAGTTTATGCAAAGTCCAGACAGCAAAAAGCCCGCTCAATGAGCGGGCTTTCTGTGGTGACCTGGCGTTCAGTGTTCCAGGTTACCGAATATGGCGCAGCGGACGGGACTCGAACCCGCGACCCCCGGCGTGACAGGCCGGTATTCTAACCGACTGAACTACCGCTGCGCGTAACACTTGAAGCGAATGGTGGGTGATGACGGGATCGAACCGCCGACCCTCTGCTTGTAAGGCAGATGCTCTCCCAGCTGAGCTAATCACCCTTCGTTTCGGTGTGGCGCGCATTCTACGGAGCGTCCCCAAGTCTGGCAAGCACTTTCTTAAATCTTTTTTTTGATAGCTTCCAATGGCTTAGGCAGGGTTGGCCTGGCGCGATATGAAGAGAATAATGCCCCCCTTTGTATAAAGGAGAGACTCACCCCATGTGGTTCAAGAACCTGCTTATCTATCGCCTGACCCAAGATCTGCCTGTTGATGCCGAGGCGTTGGAAGCGGCCATGGCCACCAAGCTGGCGCGCCCATGTGCAAGCCAGGAGTTGACCACTTACGGTTTTGTCGCCCCGTTCGGCAAAGGTGAAGATGCGCCCCTGGTGCACGTCAGCGGTGACTTCCTGCTGATCGCCGCGCGCAAGGAAGAACGCATTCTGCCGGGCAGCGTGGTGCGTGACGCACTCAAGGAGAAAGTCGAAGAGATCGAGGCCGAGCAGATGCGCAAGGTCTATAAGAAAGAACGCGACCAGATCAAGGATGAGATCATCCAGGCCTTCCTGCCCCGCGCATTTATTCGTCGCTCGTCGACCTTTGCCGCCATCGCGCCGAAACAGGGTCTGATCCTGGTGAACTCGGCCAGCCCCAAGCGCGCCGAAGACCTGCTCTCCACCCTGCGTGAAGTGATCGGCACCCTGCCGGTACGTCCGCTGACGGTGAAAACCGCACCGACCGCCATCATGACCGACTGGGTCACCACCCAGAAACCGGCCGATGACTTCTTCGTCCTCGACGAGTGCGAGCTGCGCGACACTCACGAAGACGGCGGCATCGTGCGTTGCAAGCGTCAGGACCTGACCAGCGAAGAAATCCAGCTGCATCTGACCACCGGCAAAGTCGTGACTCAGTTGGCCCTGGCCTGGCAAGACAAATTGTCCTTCATGCTCGACGACAAAATGACCGTCAAGCGCCTGAAGTTCGAAGACCTGCTGCAGGACCAGGCGGAACAGGACGGCGGCGACGAAGCCCTGGGCCAGTTGGATGCCAGCTTTACCCTGATGATGCTGACCTTCGGCGACTTCCTGCCGGCGCTGATCGAAGCGCTGGGCGGAGAAGAGACCCCGCAGGGCATCTAAGCCGTGTGAGGATCGGGAGGCGTTAGAGGCGCGTGTTCGGGATTGCGCTGTGTCGGTCAACTTATTCATTGGCTGACACAGTGCGATCACGGGCAAGCCCCCTGCCACATTTGACCGCATCAACCCTTCAAAAAAAGACCAACGAAAAAGGACATTCCCATGCGCGCCCTCGCCAGCCTGAGCCGCTTCGTCGGCAACACCTTCGCCTATTGGGTGTTGATTTTCGCCGTTGTGGCGTTCTTCGAACCGTCCTGGTTCATTGGCCTGAAAAGCGCCATCGTGCCGTTACTGGGGCTGGTGATGTTCGGTATGGGGCTGACCCTGAAGCTGGATGACTTCGCTGAAGTCGCCCGGCACCCATGGCGCGTGGCGCTGGGCGTGGTGGCGCACTTTGTGATCATGCCCGGCGTGGCCTGGTTGTTGTGCCAGGTGTTTCATCTGCCGCCGGAGATTGCCGTCGGTGTGATCCTGGTGGGCTGCTGCCCAAGCGGTACCTCGTCCAACGTAATGACTTGGCTGGCCCGTGGCGATCTGGCGTTGTCGGTGGCCATCGCCGCCGTCACCACCCTCCTCGCCCCGCTGCTGACGCCGGCGCTGATCTGGTTACTGGCGTCAGCCTGGTTGCCGGTGTCGTTCATGGAGCTGTTCTGGTCGATCCTGCAAGTGGTGCTGCTGCCGATCGTGCTCGGCGTGGTGGCGCAACGCGTGCTTGGTGAGCGCGTGCGCCATGCGGTGGAGGTACTGCCGCTGGTGTCGGTGATCAGCATCGTGACGATCGTCGCGGCGGTGGTTGCGGCGAGCCAGGCCAAGATTGCCGAGTCGGGCCTGTTGATCATGGCGGTGGTGATGCTGCATAACAGCTTCGGCTACTTGCTGGGTTACTTCACCGGTCGCCTGTTCAAACTGCCCTTGGCACAACGCAAATCCCTGGCGCTGGAGGTGGGCATGCAAAACTCCGGGCTGGGCGCCGCGCTGGCCAGCGCGCACTTCTCGCCATTGGCGGCTGTGCCGAGCGCGCTGTTCAGCGTCTGGCACAATATTTCCGGGGCATTGCTGTCGACTTACTTCCGCCGGATGAGCGAAGCGCAAGACCGTCTCCCACTGGAGAGCACCCCGCCAACTTGATCGCGTGATCGATGTTCGGCACTCTAACGCCCTTCGCGGGGACGACCCCGCGACGCTTCCAAGCGCCAATTCCGGGGACGACCCCATCCACAGAAGGGGTTACCCATGTCTTGGATCATTCTGTTCTTTGCCGGGTTGTTCGAAGTGGGCTGGGCCGTCGGCTTGAAGTACACCGATGGTTTCAGTAAGCCACTGCCCACCGTGCTGACCCTTGCCGCCATGGCTGTGAGCCTTGGCCTGCTGGGGCTGGCCGTGAAAGAGCTGCCGCTGGGTACTGCCTATGCCGTATGGACGGGCGTGGGTGCCGTCGGGACGGTCATCGCCGGGATTATCCTGTTTGGCGAATCCATGGCGTTGTTCCGGCTGGCCAGCGTGGCATTGATCATCTTCGGGTTGATTGGTCTCAAGCTCAGCACCTAGGTCGCCAGCGCTTACCGTGGGCAAACCCGCCCGCGGTAAGCGCTGATTAGCCGTACAAATCTAACGGACCGTGCCGCGCAGTCCCGCTACCACTTCCTGCAATTGCGCAGGAGTAGCCGCCTCCACCGCAACCGGCTCGCCGGCCACCAGCACCACCCGCGACCAGATGCGATGGAAGAAGCCTTTATTCGGATCGCGACTGAAGAAACTGCCCCATAACCCCTGCAACGCCATGGGAATCACCGGCACCGCCGTCTCTTCCAGAATACGCGTCACGCCACCGCGAAACTCATTCATCTCACCATCGGCGGTCAGCTTGCCCTCCGGAAAGATACACACCAACTCCCCTTCTTTCAGGTACTCGGCAATCCGCTTGAAGGCTTGCTCATAGATCTGGATATCTTCGTTGCGCCCGGCAATCGGAATCGCCCCGGCGGTGCGGAAGATAAAGTTGAGCACCGGCAAACGGTAGATCTTGTAGTACATGACAAAACGAATCGGCCGACGCACCGCGCCACCGATCAGCAGCGCATCGACAAACGACACATGATTGCACACCAGTAACGCCGCGCCTTCGTCCGGGATGGCCTGCAGGTTGCGGTGCTCCACGCGGTACATGGAATGGCTGAGCAGCCAGATCATGAAGCGCATGGTGAACTCGGGGACGATTCGGAAGATGTAGGTATTGACCGCGATATTGAGCAGCGACACCACCAGGAACAGCTGCGGAATCGACAGCTTGGCCACGCTCAACAGCAGGATCGACACCAGCGCCGACACCACCATGAACAGCGCATTGAGGATGTTGTTGGCGGCGATCACCCGAGCGCGCTCATGTTCAACCGTGCGCGACTGGATCAACGCATACAGCGGCACGATATAGAAACCGCCGAACACACCCAGGCCGAGAATATCCGCCAGTACCCACCAGGCCTGCCCGTAGCTGAGCACCGCCAGCCAATCGTTGGCCTGGACGTTCTGCGGGAAGCCGCCGGAATGCCACCACAGCAACAGGCCGAACACCGTCAGGCCGAATGATCCGAACGGCACCAGACCAATTTCCACCTTACGGCCGGAGAGCTTTTCGCACAGCATCGAACCCAGGGCGATGCCTACTGAAAACACGGTAAGAATCAGCGTCACCACGGTTTCGTCGCCGTAAAGCCACTCCTTGGCATATGCCGGGATTTGCGTCAGGTAGATCGCGCCGACAAACCAGAACCACGAGTTGCCGACAATCGAGCGCGACACCGCCGGCGTCTGCCCCAGGCCCATGCGCAAGGTGGCCCACGATTGGCTGAAGATATTCCAGTTCAGGCGCAATTGCGGCGTGGAGGCCGCCGCGCGCGGGATGCTGCGGCTGGCCAGGTAACCCAGCACCGCCACGCCGACAATCGCCACCGACACCACCTTGGCGTAATGGGTGGACGACATCATGATCCCAGCGCCGATAGTGCCCGCCAGGATCGCCAGGAAGGTGCCCATTTCCACCAGGCCGTTACCGCCGACCAACTCGTCGTCGCGCAATGCCTGGGGCATGATCGAATACTTCACCGGGCCGAACAGCGCCGAGTGCGTGCCCATGGCGAACAGCGCCAGCAGCATCAATTCCAGGTGGTTGAACAAAAAACCGGTGGCGCCCACGGCCATGATCACGATCTCGGCGATCTTGATCACCCGAATCAGCGCGTCCTTATTGAATTTTTCGCCGAACTGCCCGGCCAGCGCCGAGAACAGAAAGAACGGCAGAATAAACAGCAGCGCGCACAGGTTGACCCAAATGGCGCGATCGCCGTCGATTGCGAGTTTGTAGAGGATCGCCAGGATCAGCGATTGCTTGAAGATGTTGTCGTTGAACGCACCCAACAACTGGGTGATGAAAAACGGCAAAAATCGCCGAGTGCGCAGCAAGGTGAATTGGGAAGGATGGCTCATCGTCGTCCGTGTTCCTGCGTGGCCTGAAGGCTTATCGATTATCAGGCCACGACTTTACCTAATCCTGGTTACTTATTCCCTAATCCTGCAATACACGGTGAAACAAAAAGCTCACCTTTATAGGCCCCCACCACGGTGCGCTTGGTCACGATCAACCACATCCATGCCAACGCCGCCACCAGCACGCTGCCCACTACATTGAAGAACGCCAAGTGCAACACGTTCGCCAGTTTCAGAGTGGTCAATGCGTACACCCCCAGAGGGAAGGTAAAGCCCCACCAGCCCAGGTTGAAGGGGATTTCGGCGCGCAGGTAACGCAGCGTGATCAACACGGCGATCAGCATCCACCACAAACCGAAGCCCCACAGCGTAATACCGGCCACCATGCCGAGGCCGTTGGCGATGTCACCGATGCCTGGCAAGCCGTTGGCGGCGAAGATCGCCGGTGCATCGCCCCCCAGCAGCAACATGCCGAGGGCGCCGGTGCCGATGGGACCTAAGGCCAGCCAGCTGGATGCGGCCATGTTGGCGTGGGGCAGTTTGTGCAAGGCCATGCGCAGCATCAGAATGGTCAGGATGCTGAATGCCACCGGCAGGGAAAACGCCCACAGCACGTAGCTGGTCACCAACATCACCAGTTGCGAATGGGCATCGGCCAGGTGCGGCGCCAACAGCCCACCACTGGCAGCAGCGACCTCGGCGGCGACCACGGGCAACAACCACACGGCGGTCATCTGGTCGATGCTGTGCTCCTGGCGCGTGAACATCATGAACGGGATCAGCACGCCGCAGGCCAAGGCCATAGCCACATCCAGCCACCACAGCACCTCGGCCAACGGCACCACGGCACTGCCCCAGCGCGGCAGACCGAACAGCAGCAAGCCGTTGAGAATCGTGGCCAGGCCCATGGGGATGGTGCCGAAGAACATCGAAACCGTGGAGTGCCCGAAGATCCGTCGCGCTTCATGGAAGAACATCACCCAACGCGCGGCATACAGCCCACTGAACAGCATGAACAAGACGATGGTGAACAGCCACAGCGCTTCGGCCAAAACATGCAGGCCCGGCAGCGCCACCGGCAATTGGGCCAAGGCCAGCGCGAGCACGCCGGTGCCCATGGTCGCGGCGAACCAATTGGGTGTGAACTGGCGAATCACTTCCCGAGGCCGGGTCAGGTGACTGAAAGGTTTATATCTAAGCGTTGTGGAGCAGGTCATCGTGTCAGTCCTCTTCCTCTTATGAGGTTGATTTCATGATAGAACCTGATCACATATCTATATAACGGGTAATTTCTCTAACTGTTATCTATTCAACCGATAAGTATCAGACACTGCCTTCACTTTCGATCACCAGGACGCGTGCCGGGCCTTGGGGATGGGCGACATGCTCGGTACCGACGCTGGCATAAAAGATGTCCCCCACCGCCAACTCAGCTACCTGTTCAAAGCCGTTATCGCGGTAGTGCATCAGCACCCGACCGTCGAGCACGACAAATACTTCTTCGCCGTCGTTGATGTGCCAGCGGTACGGTTGATCGGTCCAGTGCAAACGGGTGGTAATGCCGTTCATAGTGGCAATATCCAGCGCCTCCCAGGCACGGCTGCCGGTGAAGTCTTTGCTGCGGATAATCTTCATCGTCGAACCCTTCGGCTGTTGAAGTCGCGGATTATGACCGGATCACCGACTGGATGTCGCGCGGCTCCTGGTGCTGTCCTGGAGCAGCAACGCCATCAAGGCACTGAGGGCCAACACGATCAACGAGGCGCCATAGCCGTCGGTGGTGGCGATCGGGCCGAACGTGCGCGTCAGGGTGCCCGCCAACAACGAGGGTATGCAGAACGCCAAGTAGCTCAGGACGTAAAACGCCGACATCAAGCCTGCGCGCTCGTGGGGCTGAGCCAATGGCACGACGCTGCGCACAGCGCCCAGAAACCCGGCGCCGAACCCGCTGCCGGCGATCAGGGTGGCGACGAAGAACAGCGGCAGGCTGGCTGTGTGTACGGCGCCGATGATCAGCGCCACGCCCAGCGCCAACAGCATGGCGCCCAGACGCAGGACTTTGTCAGCCGCACGGTGGCGCAGGCCGTAAATCATCAGCGCTCCGCTGACGGTCAGCACCGCCACCAATCCACCGCCGATCAGGTTCGATGTCGACCCGGTCGCCGCCCGCACCAGAGAAGGCGCCAGGGATAAATAGAAACCGCCCATGGCCCACACCGCGATATCCACCGGCAATGCAATCCACAATGCGCGGCGCGCCTGGGCAGGCACATGCAACGTAGGCCACAACGACGCCAACGCCCCGGCGATGGGACTGACGGTTTCCGGCAGGCGCAACACAAGCAAGGCTTGTAGCAGCATCGCGCCGAACAGCACCCAGTAAATCAACTGGGTCGGAAATGGCGCGAACTCCACCAGCAGGCTGCAGCCCATCGCTCCGCAGGCCATGCCCAGCAACGGCGCAAGGCTGTTGATCAGTGGGCCCTGTTCGTGATCGGTATCCAGCAGCGCTGCGCCCAGCACTGCGGTGGCCATACCGGTGGCGAAGCCCTGTAATGTGCGCGCGACGATCAGCCAGGCCACACTGCTTTCATTGATAAAAAGCAGCATCGCCAGCATCTCAAGGATCAGTGCGGCGAAGATCACCGGCTTGCGCCCCAGGTAATCCGACAGCGAGCCCACGGTCAGCAGCGCCGCTAACAAGCTCAGGGCGTACACACCAAAGATCAGCGTGAGCATGCCTGCGGAAAAGTCCAAGTGCTGCTGATACAGGTGATACAACGGCGTCGGCGCGCTGGAGGCGGCGAGAAACGTCAGCAAGGTGATCGCCAGGAACACCAGGCTGGGGCGATGGGAAGTGAGACTGGACATGGGCACGCTCCGCTAAAGCTAATATTTTGCTTTTGTGCAGTGTGCGACCCGCCGACGCTTAAAGCAAATTCTTTGTGTTAAGGTCGCGTCCATGGTGATTAAAGAAGGCCTTCGCCCGGGAGGCCGCAGTGCCCGGGTACAAGCATCGGTACATTGTGCCGTGCGTGAACTATTGGAAGCCCACGAGCGATCCAGCGTGACTGTGCCGATGACTGCCGCGCGCGCCGGGGTGACGCCGTCGACCATCTACCGACGCTGGGGGGACCTCTCCGCCCTGCTCGCCGATGTGGCCGTGGCACGCATGCGCCCGGACAGCGAGCCGGCCGATACCGGCAGCCTGCGCGGCGACCTGCGAGCCTGGGCCGAGCAGTACCTGGATGAGATGAGTTCGGAACCGGGGCGCATGATGATGCGCGACGTGCAATGCAGCCCAACGCAAGGCTACTGCGTCAGCATTCTGAGCGGGCAGTTGCAGACAATTGTCGATCGCTACCCCGGCGAAACAGCGCCAAGCGTGGACCGCTTGATCAACCTGCTGGCGGCGCCGACAGTGTTTCGTATTCTCTTCTCGAGCGCGCCGTTGGCAGTTGAAGAACTGCACGAGCTGATCGAGCTGGCACTCAAGTCCTGAAGACCTGATGCAAAACCATAGGTGGGAGAGCGCTTGGCTCTCCCACATTTTCACTGCGTTCGGAGCAGCTTAGGTGCGCATCCCGCGCCCACTGACCAGCAACCGTGCACACCCGATGTAAAGCACCACAGTGGCCACGATCATAAAAGTGATCGCCACGCTGATCTTGATATCCGATACGCCGAGGATGCCGTAACGGAAGGCATTGACCATGTGCAGGACAGGGTTGGCCAACGATACGGTCTGCCAGAACGGCGGCAGCAGGCTGATGGAGTAGAACACCCCGCCCAGGTACGTCAGCGGTGTCAGCACGAAAGTCGGGATGATCGAGATGTCATCGAAATTGCGCGCAAACACCGCGTTGATAAAGCCCAGCAGCGAGAAAATCGTCGCCGTTAGCACCACCACCAGAATCGTCACCCCCAGGTGATGCACCTGCAGATGGGTAAAGAACAGCGACAACAGCGTCACGATCACGCCCACCATCAAACCGCGCAGCACACCGCCCAGGGTGTAACCGATAAGGATGGTGTGGGGCGACACCGGCGACACCATCAGTTCCTCGATGGAGCGCTGAAACTTGCTGCCAAAGAAGCTGGAGACCACGTTGCCGTAAGAGTTGGTGATCACCGACATCATGATCAGGCCCGGCACGATGTACTCCATGTAGGTGAAGCCACCCATGTCGCCGATCTGCCGACCGATCAGGTTCCCGAAGATTACAAAGTACAAGACCATGGTGATTGCAGGCGGCAGCAACGTCTGCGGCCAGATCCGGGTAAAGCGCTTCACTTCGCGATAGACGATGGTCTGCAGGGCGACGAGGTTGGGTTGCAGTTCGGAACTCATACCGCCACCTTCGCCAGATTTTTCTCCACCAGGGACACGAACAACTCCTCAAGGCGATTGGTTTTATTACGCAGGCTCAGCACTTCGATGTTCTGGGTCGCCAATTGGGTGAACAGCGCGGTGATGCCCATGGCTTTGTCCACCTGGACTTCCAGGGTATGGCTATCCACCAGGCGGCAGGGGTAGCCGAGCAGTTGCGGTGCGACGGTCAGATTGTTCTTCAAGTCCAGCAGGAACGTTTCCACATGCAACTGGCTCAGCAGGTTACGCATGCTGGTGTTCTCGACGATGGTGCCGTGGTCGATGATGCCGATATTGCGGCAAAGCTGCTCAGCCTCTTCCAGGTAGTGGGTGGTGAGGATGATGGTGATGCCCTTCTCGTTCAGCTCGGTGAGAAAGGTCCACATCGAACGCCGCAGCTCAATGTCCACGCCGGCGGTGGGCTCATCGAGGATCAGCAGGCGCGGCTCATGCACCAAGGCGCGGGCGATCATCAAACGCCGCTTCATGCCGCCGGACAGCGAACGCGAAGGCACGTCGCGCTTGTCCCACAGGCCCAATTGGGTGAGGTACTGCTCGGCGCGCTCCTTGGCGATTTTCGCCGGGATGCCGTAGTAGCCCGCCTGGGTCACGACGATGTCGAAAGTCTTTTCGAACTGGTTGAAGTTGAATTCCTGGGGCACCACACCGATGCAACGCTTGAGCGCCGCCGGGGACTGGTCCAGGTCATTACCGAAAATATTCACCGTGCCGCTGGTTTTGTTGACCAGGGTCGACAAGATGCCGATGGTGGTGGATTTGCCGGCACCGTTGGGGCCGAGCAAGGCGAAGAAGTCACCCTCAGCAACGTCCAGATCGATACCACTCAGGGCCTGGAAACCGTTGCCGTAGGTTTTGGTTAGCTGCCGGATGGACAGAGCGGAACTCATATCGGATTACGCACCAGAGAAGGGAATAGAAAGAGTAGATGAGGGCGCACCGCCCTTAGTTCAACGACAGCGCAGGACAGGCATGGTGCTTGGCCGCGCCGCACAAGTACAGTCACCCGTATTAATAGTAGGTATTAAGTCAACGCGGTCATGACGGCTTTTCGGTAGGCCGGGCGTTGCTGCAAACGCTGGTACCACGCCTCCAGATGCGGCATGGCCGGCCGTTCGATGGGCATTTCAAACCACGCGTAGATAAAGCTGCCCAGGGGAATATCGCCCATGCCGATGGCGTCGCCGGACAGGTAGGGATGTTCGGCCAGCGCCTTGTCCACCATACCGAGCGCGTCAATGCAGGCGTTGCGCCCGGCATTGATGGCATCCCAGTTCCGTTGCTCCGCTGGGGTGCGCACGATGCCCCAGAACACTGCTTTGAATGGCTCGGCGAGGGTCGAGGTGGTCCAGTCCATCCACTTTTCCGCGTTGGCGCGGGCCTTGAGGTCGGTCGGATACCAGCTCGCCCCGTGCTTGGCGCACAGGTAGCGCACGATGGTATTGGATTCCCACAACACGAAGTCGCCGTCTTCAATCATCGGCACCCGACCATTGGGGTTCAAGGCACGGTACTGCGGCGTGTCGACCACCCCAAAAGCGCCGCCCGCATCGATGGCCTCATAGTCCAGGCCGAGCTCCTCGGCGCACCACAGTGCCTTCCTGACATTCGATGAATTTTTACGACCCCAGATTTTCAGCATGACCGCGCCTTAGTGGGTGGGTGGACGCAGCAGCATACGCCGGTTCACGAGCGGCTTAAATCCGTCTGCAAGTCGCCGAGCAAGGGAGGCAGCCCATCGTCAAACAGGTGCGGGTAACATTTCTGCAGGTGGGAAAAGAAAAAAGCCTCCGGCACATCGGTAAATTGCCCATGGTCCACCACGTATTCCATCGAGCGCTGGCCTTGGCGATTGAAGGGGTGGAAAACGCTATCGTTGATACCGTCGAACGCCAAGGGCGGCACATCGAAAAGTTCACACAGCTGGGCATTGAACGCCGGCGTGGCCTTGACCCAGCGACCGTGCAGATACAGTTCGGTGTACCCATGCATGGCGAACACATCACTCTTGAGCAATGCGATCAGGCGTGGGGTCGACAGGTGGTTGCGCACGTCCGCCAGGCCGATGCGCGCGGGGATGCCGCAATGCCGGGCGCAGGCGGCGAGCAAAGTGGCCTTGGGCACGCAGTAACTCTCACGGCTGGCCAGGGCGAAACTGGCACTGAGGGTGCGCGGATCGCGACTGAAGGTGTAGGGGTTATAGCGAATCGCCTCACGCACGGCATAGTAAAGACTGACCGCCTGGTCACTTAAATCCGCGCTGGTTCCGCGATGTTTTACCGCGAACTCCACCACCGCAGGGTGGTCACTATCGATGAAGCGGCTGGGACTCAAGTACGCATTCATGATGTTTCATCTCCGAGGCAAGCCTGGAGTTTAACCACAGGCTCACCCCACGGATAACGACGATTCGGCCAAATGTCGGCGCCCGCTGCAGGTGGCTGTCAGCACAACTGGTTACACCCTGACCACCGCGTTTTCTCGGATGCCGACTAAGCTCCTTGGTGGTTTCGCCCTTGGTTTCACGGAGGATTGAATATGCTGTTGTTGTGGATACTGGTTCTGGTGGTCGGCATTGCCTACCTGGCACACCGCCGCACCGCGCCCCTGCCCGCCCTGGGAGTGGTCGCCGTTTACCTGTTGGCGATGGGCGCCTGGAGCCACGCACCGGGCTGGTTGTTGGTGATCCTTTGGGTGCTGCTGGCCGTCGTCGCGGCGCCGCTGCTGCTGCCGGACCTGCGTCGCCAATATTTCACCAAGCCGCTGTTCAGCTGGTTCCAGAAAGTCCTGCCGCCGATGTCCGAAACCGAGCGCGACGCCATTGACGCCGGTACGGTGTGGTGGGACGGCGAACTGTTCAGCGGGCGTCCCGACTGGGACAAATTGCTCGCCTACCCCAAGGTGCAGTTGACTGAAGAAGAACAAGCCTTCATCGACGGCCCCACCGAAGAACTCTGTGCGATGGTCAGCGACTGGGAAATCGGCCAGGCCATGGACCTGCCTCCAGCCGCCTGGGAGCACATCAAGACCCACGGTTTCTTCGCCCTGATCATTCCCAAGGAATACGGTGGCAAGGGCTTTTCGGCCTACGCCCACTCACAGGTTGCGATGAAGCTCGCAACCCGCAGCGGTGACCTGGCTTCCACCGTAATGGTGCCCAACTCCCTCGGCCCGGCCGAATTGCTGCTGCATTACGGCACCGACGAACAACGCAACCACTACCTGCCGCGCCTGGCGCGTGGCGACGATATCCCCTGCTTCGCCCTGACAGGTCCGCTGGCCGGTTCCGACGCCGGCGCCATGCCCGATACCGGCGTGATCTGCAAAGGTGAATGGCAAGGCCAGGAAACCATCGGTCTGCGTTTGAACTGGGAAAAACGCTACATCACCCTTGGCCCGGTCGCGACCCTGCTGGGGCTGGCGTTCAAGGCCTACGACCCCGACCACCTGTTGGGCGAGGAAGAAGACCTGGGCATCAGCCTGGCCTTGATTCCCACCGACACCCCCGGTGTTGAAATCGGCCGTCGCCATCTGCCTTTGGGCGCGGCCTTTATGAATGGCCCCAACTCCGGCAAGGACGTCTTTATCCCCCTGAGCTACCTGATCGGCGGCCAGGAAATGCTCGGCAAGGGCTGGATGATGCTGATGAACTGCCTGTCGGTAGGCCGTTCGATTTCCCTGCCGGCGGTGGGCACCGGCGCCGCGAAGTTCACCAGCCTGGTGACCGGCCAGTACGCCCAGGTACGTGAACAGTTCAACGTGCCGCTATCGGCCTTCGAAGGCATCCAGGAAGCCCTGGCCCGTATCGGCGGTAACGCCTGGCTGATGGACAGCGCGCGGATGCTCACCGCCAATGCCGTCGACCAGGGCGAAAAACCTTCGGTGCTGTCGGCGATTCTCAAGTACCACCTCACCGAGCGGGGCCGCGAATGTATCGGCCACGCCATGGACGTGCATGGCGGCAAGGGCATCATCATGGGCCCGAACAACTACCTGGGCCGCAGTTGGCAAGGCGCGCCGATCTTCATCACCGTGGAAGGCGCGAACATCCTGTCGCGCAACCTGATGATCTTTGGCCAGGGTGCAATCCGTTGCCATCCCTTCGTGCTCAAGGAAATGGCGCTGGCCGGGCGTGAAGATAAGGACCAGGCACTCAAGGAATTCGACAGCCTGCTGATGCAGCACATCGGCTTCGCTGTCAGTAATGCTGCCAGCACGCTGGTGCTGAACCTGGGCATCGGCCACTTCGAGAAAGCGCCGGGCAACCGCCTGAGCCAGGGCTACTTCCGTGCATTGAACCGCCAGGCAGCGGCGTTTGCGCTGCTCGCCGACCTGAGCATGATGTTGCTGGGCGGCGAATTGAAACGTCGCGAACGCCTCTCGGCGCGTCTGGGGGATGTACTGAGCCACATGTACCTGGCATCGGCGGCACTCAAGCGCTACCACGACCTGGATTCGCCGGATCACCTGGAACCCTTGTTCGTCTGGGCCATGGAGGAAAGCCTCGGTGAGTCGGAGCGTGCATTGGATGAACTGCTGAGCAACTTCCCGAACAAGGTGCTTGGCTGCCTGATGCGGGTAATCGTATTCCCGTTTGGGCGTCGCCATACTGGTCCGTCGGATGCGCTGGATGCCGAAGTGGCCGCAGTGATCGGTCGTGCGAAAGGCGACCCGACCCTGGAAGAATTGCTGGCCGGCTGCTATCGCCCGCAATCGGCGGAAGATCCGGTGGGCGCCCTGCAACATGCCTACGATCTGCTGAACGCCAGCCACCCGCTGCAAAAGAAACTGCACACCGCGCTCAAAAGCGGCCAGCTCAAACCGGCTGCCGGCGAGCACGCCATCGACGCGGCACTCAACGCCGGCGTGTTGCAGGCGGCTGAAGCGCAGACACTGCGCGACGCCGAAGCTGCACGCCGCAAGGTGATCGACGTGGATGATTTCAGCAAGGAAGAACTGGCCCAGGCTGAGGGCAAAGTCCGCTGATACGAGCGGTCATATAATTACGGGCGCGTGAGCTATATACTCTCGCGCCCGTTTTTGCTTTGAGGACTTATCTCGTGTCCAACGTCGTTGCCGATCATCTCGTCTTGCTCGACCACCTGCGCAGCATCCTGGTAGCCGTCGGCGAAGCCGAACAGGTGCCCGAGGAAAGTCACGCCCTGTTCCTGGAGCGCTTCGACGAACTGCGCGCCCTGTTGCCCATCGACCCAATCGAAAGCCAGTACCTGGGCCAAGACCTGATGAGTCAGGTCATCCTGCGGTATCCGCAAATTGCCCACCTCGTTCCGCGTGACCTGCTGTGGTTCTTTGGCGGCGACTGCCTGCACTTCATGCCCGATGAAGAACTGGACCTCTATCAGGCCCTGGAAGAACGTCGCTACGAAGCCGAACAGAACGACGAACCGTTCGACTGGAACCAAGAAAAGCAGCTGCTAGCCATGCCGGACGACCAGAGCAAACACTGATCTGCCAGGAGCGAGCGTGCTCGCTCCTAACGTTTTCTCAGCGTCGGCTCCTTGGCCATGCACGCCACCAGGTAATCGATAAATACCCGTAGCTTCGGCGGCAAATAGCGTGTCGGCGAATGCAGCAGCCACGCCTCGCCGTGGTACGACGCAATAAAGTCCCAAGCCGGCAACACCTGCACCAAGCGCCCCTCCTCCAAGGCATGGCGCGCCGTGAAATACGGCAGGCTGCCAATACCCACATGCTGCAATACCGCATCCAGACGCACGCCGGTATGGTTCGCGGCATAACGCCCGCGTACCGCGACGGTCACGGCCTTGGTGCCCTGACGAAACTTCCAGCGTGAATCCGCCGGTGTCTCACCAAGATAAATGCAACTATGCGCCGCCAGATCATGGGGATGGTCCGGCGTACCGTGCTCGGCCAGGTACTGCGGTGTCGCACAGAGCAAATGTTCGATCGGCAACAACTGCCGGCCCACCAGCCCCGGCGGCGGGCTGTCGGTGATGCGGATACTCAGGTCGACGTTGTCGTCGATCAGGTCCACATGGCGATCCTCAAGGATCAGCTGCACATCCACCTGGGGATAGCGTCGCAGGAATTCCGGCATGTGCGGATGTACGACAAACCGCCCCACCGCCTTGGGCACGCTGACCCGCACCAGCCCCTCGGCTTCATGGGTGAACTGGCCACTGATCTCCATCACCGAACGCGCCGCGTTGACCATTTCCTGGCAGCGCTTGAACACCTCTTCACCGCCCTCGCTAAGGCGCAGTTTGCGCGTGGTGCGTTGCAGCAAGCGGGTCGCCAGCGCCCGCTCAAGACGCGAAATACTGCGACTCACCGCCGAAGGCGAAACGCTCAGTTGGCGCGCCGCTTCGGAAAAGCTGCCGGCCTCTACCACTTTGACGAACATCGCCATTTCCCCCAACAGGGGCAACGGAAGATTAATGCTCATGACGCACAGGTCCATTGATAATTGAACGGATTATCACCCATTCGAGCAGTATTTATACTGCCCGTAGAACCCTGATGCGGATGCAGATGATGACCGAACGCCTGTTTTTTACCCACGACCACCTGACCGCCGAGCTTGAAGTGCTGAGTTGCACGCCCCACGACGATCACTTCGCGGTAATCCTGCAATCGACCCTCTTCCACCCTCAAGGGGGCGGGCAGCCGTTCGACACCGGCTGGCTGGGCGAAAGCCAGGTGCTGCGTGTCACCCAGGAGGCCGACCGCGTGGTGCATTATGTCGACCGCCCTGTAGAACCCGGTCCGATCACCGCAAGGGTCGATGAACAGCGCCGCGCCCTGCACACGCGCCTGCATTCGGCCGGTCACTTGATCGGCAACGTCGGCGAAACCCTCGGCTGGATGCCGATCAAAGCCCACCACTGGCCGGGCGAAGCCAAAGTGACGTTTATCCGAGGCGACGCGGCGCAAGCCATGCAGGCCGAGGCGATTCAACAGCAGCTCAACGAATGGATCGCCGCCGACTATCCCCGTCATATGGCCGTGGACAACGGCACTCGCGAAGTCGGCTTCGGCGAACTGCCCGCCTACGCCTGCGGCGGTACGCATGTGCAGACATTGAGCGAATTGGGCCAAGTTACCATCCAGGCCCTGTCCGAGAAAAAGGGCGCGCTGTCGGTGCGCTATACCCTGGATTGAAGCGTGTGTTGAGCGTTCACCCATTACGCCCTCAAATCGCGACCGCCCCTGCTCTCCCCGGCTCCACCGCGAACGATTTGAGGGTCGACACCGTCGCCGCAGGGTCCTGCGGGTCACTGATGACACGCAGGTGCGTAAGCATCTGCCGCTCCTGCATCTCCACCGAAACGTAGCCGCGCTGGCGGCTGTCGAAAAACTTCACATGGGGGTTCATGGGCAGGATTTTGCTGAACGCCTCGAACGGCGGCCCATCGGAAGTCACCGAGGTACCGACGAATTCGGTGGCGATCACCGGCGAATCCGGGTCATTGCCATCGACGTGTAGGTCGTTGGCCCAAAACGAGTGGATATCACCGCCCCAGAACACCGGGTTGTTCACCCGGTTGCGCTGAATAGACGCCAGCATCCTTGAACGATTGGCCATGTAGCCATCCCAACCGTCGGTCCAGCGGCCCGGCTTGTGGTTGGTCAGGTCCCGTTGCACCAGCGGCGCCACCAATAAGTCTTGAGCGATCACATTCCACTGCGCCCTGGAGTGGGCAAAGCCCTGATCCAGCCAAGCCTCTTGCTGCCACCCCAGCATCGTGCGGCCAGGATCGCGCAACTCGCTGCACGGGTTAGTCACCACATGCCCCTGATGACTGCCATTGGCCAAAACGCAGGGTTGCTCGGAGCGGTATTGTCGTCCATCGAGTACATGAAAACGGGCGAGTCGCCCGTAGTCCAGGCGCCGGTAAATGCGCATATCGGCGCCTTTGGGCAGGCTGCTGGCGCGCAGCGGCATATGTTCGTAATACGCCTGATAAGCCGCCGACCGCTGCTGGAGAAATGGCGCCATCGGGGTTCTCGGGTCCTGGGACCAACGGTTGGCGTAGTCGTTCTGCACTTCGTGGTCGTCCCAGGTCGCCACGCTGGGGGCGGCAGCGTGCAAGGCCTGCAAATCCGGATCGGTTTTATACAGCGCATAGCGGTTGCGGTAATCGCTGAGGCTCACCGCGTTGCCACTGCCATGGGCGCGAAATACCTTGCCCGACTCCGGCGCGTAGGAACTGTCGTAGATATAGTCGCCCAGGAAAAATACCAGGTCCGGCTGCTCGGCGGCCAAGTGGCGATACGCACTGAAATAGCCACGCTCCCAATGGGAGCACGAGACAAATCCCACACGCGCCGATGTCATTGCCTGCAACGGTGGCGCCGTACGTGATTGCCCCACCGGGCTCTGCGCGCCCAGCCCTTCAAACTGATACCAATACGGCCGCCCCGCCTGCAGCCCTGCCACCTCCACATGCACCGAATGCGCCCAGCGCTCGCTGGCCATGACCTCCCCCTGGCGCACGATGCGCGTCATCGCCGCATCGCTGGCCACCCGCCAACGCACTGGCACCGCGCGGCTCAAGCCACCGCGTCCGTCTACGGCATTGAACCGCGGCGCCAGCCGCGTCCAGATCACAAAGCCATCCGGCAGCGGATCCCCCGAGGCCACCCCGAGGGTGAACGGATAGTCCACCCCGGCACTGCGGGCGAATGGACTGAGGATCGAAAACGTGGTGGCCACCGCCAGCCCGGCCAGCACCCGACGTCGCCCCTGATCGACCGGGCCGTTCATACGCGGTGCTCCCACTCAGAACGCAGGGCGGCGAACACCAGCATGTCCTCATGCACACCGTTCTTAAGAAACGCCCCGCGCAGACACCCCTCGTAGTGCAGACCGATTTTTTCCATGACCCGCGCCGATTCTTTATTACGGCTGAAGCACTGACTGCCCACGCGGTGCAGCCCCAACGCCTCAAACCCATAGGCCATCAAGGCAGTGGCGGCCTCAGCCGCAAACCCTTGGTTGCGCTCAGACGCCGCCACCCAGCCGCCCAAGTGCCCATACCCGTGTGCCGCGTTGATGCGCAGACTGACGACGCCGATCAATTCATCATCGTCGCGCCGGTGCATACCCAGGCTCAGCAACCCCGTGGCGCGAAACTTTTCCTGCATCCCCTCGATAAAATCCTGCGCGGTTTGCAGCGTGTAGGGCGACGGAATGCTGGCCGTGTTATCGGCGATCTTCGGCCCGTTGGCCAGGGCGCATAACCGCTCGGCCTGGTGCGGTTCCAGTGCGTGCAGCAGCAGGCGCGGGGTCGACAGATACGGCAATTGGCAACTCATTCCTAAGGGCCCTCAATGTAAATTTTTTGAGAATGCGCGCCTTGGATTTCAATTCTGTTACGCCGGAAAAATGACCCTAGAGTCTTCTGTAAGACCCGTCCTAGAGCCCTCAAAACGTCAACTAAAGTTAACCAATCGGTCATTTTTGCTTGTTAGCGTGTCGCCCCTAATTCAATAACGGGGTAAGGGAATGAGAACCTGGGACGAACCGAAAAAACGCAAGGCGCACATCGAATTGATCCCGATGATCGACGTGATGATGTTCCTTCTGGTGTTTTTCGTACTCGTGAGCCTGAACGTGATTCCGGCCCTCGGCATGAAGACGCAACTGCCCAGCGCCAGCAGCTCGCAGCAGCTCAAGCCGCAGAACAAATTCATCCTGACCCTGGGCGTGGAAGGCCAGTTGCAACTCGACGGCAAGGACCTCACCGTCGACGCCCTGGTACCGGCGCTCAAAGCCGCAGAGAAGCCCGATACCAAGTCGACGATCATCGTCAACAGCGATAAGGGCGTGGAGGTTTCGCGCCTGGTGGAAGTGATGGACACCCTGCGCCTGGGTGGCTTCACCTCCGTGTCCATTGCCACGCGTAAGTCCTGACCATGTACGTTCTGTTTCGTGTGCGCCAACTGCTGGGCAGTGTCCCGGCCGTGATCGCCCTGGTGCTGATTGCCATGGGGATCCAGTCCCAGACATTGAAGGTCGAGCCGGTGTATGACGAGTCGGCGGTCGAGCTGGCCCTGGTCGATCCGGAGCCAGAGCCGCCAGTCATCCCGGAACCGGTGGTTGAGCCGCCACCACCGGTGATCGAGGAAGCCGACGCCGAGCCGGCGCCGCCGCCTCCACCGCCTAAACCGTTGCCAAAACCCGAACCCAAGCCCAAGCCCAAACCGCTGCCCAAACCGGTAGTGGCGAAAGCCGCGCCTACTCCGCCCCCGGTTGCCGCCGCCAAACCGGTACCAGCCGTAACCGCCCCAGCGGCACCTGCGCCGGCACCGCCCGCGCCGCCGAAAGTCGACGGCCAAGCCCTGGAGGGTGGCTATCTCAAGGGCCTGCGCAACGAGTTGGACACGTACAAGCAGTATCCCACCGGCCGCCAGGCATCCCTCGAACGCCCGAGCGGCGAGGTGGTGGTGTGGTTGTTGGTGGATCGCCAGGGCCGCGTGCTGGATTCCGGCCTACAGACCCCGGCGTCGAGCATGTTGCTCAACCGGGCCGCCACCAACAGCTTGCGTCGTATCAAGCAAGTCAAGCCGTTCCCCGAGCAAGCCTTCGGGGGCCGCAATGAGCAGCGCTTCACCGCCACCTTTAACTACAGCGTGCAATAAGCACCCGACACCAGGACGACACTGATGAGGTTCACACGGATTCATCTGGCACTCGTTGCCGCGAGCATGGGGCATGGCATGGTCATGGCCGACACCAACGACAGCGATGTCGGCACCATTGGCGTGCAAGGCAAGGCCACGGCGGGTGGCGGCTACATGGTGCAGGAAGAAAGCATCAAGGGCCGCTCCACGGTGACCAAGGAAGCGCTGGATAAACAGACCGCCACCGGCAACGCCGTGGACAAGCTCAAATACACCCCGGGCCTGAACATCTCCAGCGAAGACAACACCGGGCTGTCGGGCTTTCGCTTCACCATGCGCGGCCTCAACTCCGACCAGGTGGGGATGTCGGTGGATGGCATGCCGATCAACGACTCGGGCAACTACGCGCTGTATTCCAACCTGCTGGGCGACCCGGAAAACATCGAGCAGATCTTCGTCACCCAGGGCTCAGCGGAGGCCGACGGCCCGCACATCGGCTCCAGCGGCGGCAACATCGGGATCGTGACCGTTCGCCCAACCAAAGAAACCGGCGCATTCGTCAAACAGATCATGGGCAGCAACGCCACGCGCAAGACCTTCGCGCGGCTAAATACCGGAGAGATCAACGGCCTGAGCAACTGGCTGTCGGCTTCGCATACCGAAGGGGACATGTGGCGTGGTTCCGGCGCCGTGCGCGCGGATAAAGTCGAGTGGAACAGCTTTTTCGACGCCGGCGATGGCAACACCGCCAACCTGATCCTCAAGTACCACGAGCAGGACAACAACAGTTACAGCCAGTTGACCAAGAGCCAGTTCCAACAGAACGGCCGCAAGTTCGACCCCTACCCCGCCACCCCATCGGTGGGCAGCAACGGCAAGGTCAACAGCTATTACGCCCTGGCACAGAACCCGTTCCAGACTTTTACCGGCGTGCTCAACACCCAATTCAAACTGGCCGACAACCTGGCCCTGTCGGTGATCCCGTATTACTACTGGGGCAACGGCAGCGGGGTCGGTTCGTCCAGCTATGCACTCAACCGCGGCTCCAACGTCGGTGGGGTGTTCGACCTGAGCAATTTGCCGACCGCCGCGCAGTACAACGCCGACGGTTCGTCCACCACCGGCGTTTACTACCGTCCTTCACGCACGCAGACCTGGCGCCCCGGCATCACCACCAAGCTGAACTGGGACCTGGAAGAGCACAGCCTGCAATTCGGTTACTGGTATGAGCGCGCGCGCCAAAGCCAGACCCAGCCGTTCATTGCCCTGAAAAACAGCGGCAAGCCCAGCGACACCTGGCCGGATGGCGATGCCGTGGTCGATGCCAACGGCAACACCGTACAGGGTCGCGACCGCTTTACCGTGACCCCGGCGCAGAAGGTCTGGGCCCAGGACACCTGGTACATCAACCCGGACTGGACCCTGGTGGCCGGCCTTGCCTACATGAACGTCAAGCGTGACGGCACCAACCACGGCAGCCTCACCGAGCAAGCCGAAAAACGTAACCAGACCTACAACAAACTGCTGCCCAACGCCGGCCTCAAATACCAGTTGGATGAGCGGGACCAGTTGTTCTATAGCCTCTCGCGCAACATGCGCATCCCGCAGAACTACGTGCTGTACGACAAGGGCGCCGGCTCCATCGACGCCAAACCGGAAACCAGCTGGAACCACGAGCTGGGCTGGCGCTACACCGATGACGACATGACCGTGGCCGCCACGCTGTTCTACATGCAGTTCAAGGATCGCCAGGTCTCCTCCAAGGACATCAACGGCGACTTCGCCGATATCAACGCCGGCTCCGTCAACAACAGTGGCCTGGAACTGGAATGGAGCGGCCTGCTGCCCCACCACTTCAACTACTACACCTCCTACACCTACACCAAGGCCGAGCAGCAAGACGACCTCACCGTTTATAACGCCGGCAAAGCCATCCTGTTGCCCACCAGCGGCAAGCAGTTCGCCAACGTGCCGAAGAACATGCTGGCGGCCAACATCGGTTATGACGATGGCCACTACTACGGCACCTTCGGCGGCAAATACACCAGCAAGCTCTACGGCGACCTGACCAACGACGAAGCCATCTCCGGCCGCACCGTATTCAACGCCGGTGCCGGTATCTACCTGCCGGTGGACAAGAAAGTGGTGAAGGACGCGACCCTGCGCCTGAACGTCGACAACCTGTTCGACAAGAAGTACCTGGACGGCGTCTACACCACCAAGACCAACTCCGCCAGCTACAGCGGTTTTCGCGACGGCGACCCGGCGTACATCGTAGGCCTGGAACGTACCGTGACGGTTTCCCTGGAAGCCAATTTCTAACTTGCGAGGTCAGTGAACATGGACATGAATTTGCTCCACGACATCACCTTCTATGTGATGTACGCCGCGATGGCGATTGCCATCTTTATCACCATCGAGCGCGGCATCTACTTCGCCTATGTGCGCCGCCAGGCCCGCGCCCTTAACGAAGTGCTGGGCGCCAATGTGCACAGCGAACGCGACTTGCCTCAGGAGTTGGCCCGTCGCCATAGCCTGCCGTTGGATATGGTCTTGCCAGTACTGGCACAAAAAGCCTCCCACGGCTCGCGCAAAGACCTGGATGACGTAATCGAAACCCAGTACCTGAGCACTCGCGCACCGTTGGCCCGCAGCCTGTGGATCATCGAAACCATCACCACCGCCGCGCCTTTGTTGGGCTTGCTGGGCACCATCCTCGGCATTATCGACACCTTCAAGGCGTTGGCCACGGCGGGGGTGTCGGACCCTGGGCAGATTTCCGGCGGCATCGGTACGGCGTTGTTCGCCACCGGCTTGGGGATTGCCATCGCGCTGTTCTGCGTGGTGTTTCATAACTTCTTCCAAGACAGCCTGGAGCGCATCAACGATCAGTTGAAAATCCTGCTGATCCGCGCCGCCACTGGCGCCCGCGTGCAGAGCGAAACGCCGCACCTGGTGCCGACGCCGTTGCACAGCCGCACCGCATAACCGTTTGCGCGGGCGCGCAATGCGCCCGCTTCTATTTAAAAGAGAGCCTTATGTCCGCCTCCTTGAAAATGCGTATCGCAGGCCTTGCCGGTTTGCTCCTCAGTCCGCTTGCCCAGGCGGACTTTTCAATTCCAGGATTTGAATTGGTACACACCGTACCAGTGGACACTGCCCTCGGCACCGCCGATCTACGTCAGCCGGGCCCGGTCTGGATCGAACTGTTCGACGGGGCGAAAAACACCATTGATATCGGCCAGTTCTACGCGGCCGATCATCCTGGGTCGGTCATGGACAAGGTCATCGACCACCTGGAAGCCGCTGGCAAGCGCGGTGTGAAGATTCGCTTTTTGATGGAAGAAAAAGGCATCAAGTTATCGGAGGGTTCAACCCTGGAACGCTTGCGTGCGATCCCCAACCTGACCTTCCGCGTGATGCCCTACGGGCAAGTCAGCGGCGGCATCATCCACGCCAAATACATGATTGTGGACGCTCGGCAGGCATTTGTCGGCAGCCAGAATTTCGACTGGCGCTCCCTGGAACATATCCATGAAACCGGGTTGCGCATCAGCGATGCCACGATGGTGGGCCAGGTACAGGCGATTTTCGATCAGGACTGGCAAGCCCAGCAGGCGCTGGCCGAGCACCGACCGGTGCCATTGCCGGCGACCGGCCAGGCGCCTGTACGCACCGGCAATTACCTGGTGGCCAGCCCGCAGCGTTACAACCCGCCGGGGGTGGGCGACTCACAGCTGGAATTGCCACGCTTGTTGGCGGAAGCGAAGAAAGAAGTCCGCGTGCAATTGCTCGACTACGCACCGCTGTCCTATGGACCGGACAATACGCGCCCATACTATGCAGTGATCGACAATGCCGTGCGGGCCGCGGCCGCGCGCGGTGTGTCGATCAAGCTGATGGTGTCCAATTGGAACACCGACAAACTGGAACTGCCTTACCTCAAGAGTCTGGCCGTGCTGCCCAATGTGCAGATCAAGATTGTCACCCTGCCCGAGGCCAAACAGGGGTTTATCCCCTACGCGCGGGTAATTCACAGCAAGACCATGGAGATCGATGGTCAGCTCGCGTGGGTGGGCACCAGTAATTGGCTGGGCGGCTATCTGGATAATTCGCGCAACCTGGAGGTGGTGATGCGCAGCGAAACCATGGCCAAGCGTGTCGGGGATTTGCACCGACAGTTGTGGGACGGCCCCTACGCTAGAGCCCTGAACGTGACCGATGAGTATCCAGCGCCCCACCCTGGCCAGCATTGACCCGATACACCTGAGTGGTGGTAGTGTGTAGAAATGTTTCTGACAGTTTGATCAGAAACGTCCTACTCACTACTGGCAAAGGAATGCGACTGTCCATGCACTTTCCACTCAAACAATTAGTAGCTGCGAGCCTATTCGCGGCCAGCCTCACGGCCATTACAACACCGGCCTTCGCCAACATCACCGCCGAGCAAAGCACAGCGATTCTCAAGCAATTTGGTGAAACGCCAGTCAGCGATTTCCGCGGTTTCCTCGCCACCCTGGGCAAGGGCGATCTGGGCAAGACCGCCGATGTGGGCCCGGCGATCAACGCCTTTCTCGACAACAAAACCCTGAGTGCCGAGCAGCAGAACGAAATCAACCGTTTGCTGGGCATTTACACGCGGATCAAATACGGCAAGGCCGCTCTGGAGACGCTGCGGGAACTGGTGGAAATCCCGACCTTCAACGTGGACGGCGTACCGCAGTACCAGAACCCGGAATTCCTCAAGATCGCCGACAAGATCCAGGCCCTGGCCAAAGCTTTCAACCTGAACTTCCGTAACATCGACAACCGCGTGTACGAAATTTCCCTGGAAGGCAGCGGCGATGAAGTGGTCGGCATCCATGCCCACGCCGATGTGGTGCCGGTGACCCCGGAAAATTGGGTGCTGAAGGACGGCACCAAGCTCGACCCGTTCAAAGTCACACTGATCGGCGATCGCATGTACGGCCGCGGCACCGAAGACGACAAAAACGGCATCGTAGTGGCGATGTATGCCATGAAGGTGATCAAGGAAGAGAAGCTGCCGCTGGCGCGCCAGTTCAAGCTGCTGGTGGACACCACCGAGGAAACGTCCGGCGACGCCATCCCGTATTACTTCGAACACAACCCGACCCCGCAGTACAACCTGGCACTGGATGGCGGTTACCCGGTGGTGATTGCCGAGAAAGGCTACGGCACGGTCATGGCCACGTTCCCGCGTCGCAAAGGTGAAGGCAGCGGCGCGGAAATCGTGGCGATGACCGGCGGCATGGCAACCAACCAGATTCCATCGGCATCGGTGGCCACGTTTGTCACCGATAAGCCGGCCGAACTAGCGGCTAGCCTGCAAAAGGCCGGCGCGGAATATGCCAAGCGCAACGGTGGTGACTTCGAAGTGGCCGCCAAGGTTGAGGGTAAGGATGTGAAACTGACCGTCACCGGCGTGTCGGCACACTCGTCCGAGCCGGAGTCGGGTGTCAACCCGGTGGCGCGCATGCTGGAGTTGATCCACAGCGTCGACGGCAAGATTGCCCTCAAACACAACCACATCACCGATGCCGCGCGTTATGCGTCGGACAATTGGGGCCTGGATTACCTGGGCGGCAAGTTGGGCGTGGGCTTTGCAGACGACTTTATGGGCCCGCTGACCACCTCGCTGACATTCGTCGGCCAGGACGACAAAGCCTTCAAGCTAGCGGTGAACCTGCGCGTGCCGAAGGGCAAGTCGCCGGAAACGCTCAAAAAAGAAATCGCCGACAAACTCAGCGCCTGGGACAAAAACAGCAAAGTGGCGGTGGACTTCACCTATTCGATTGCCGAGCCGATGTACCGCAACCCGGAAGGCGAATGGGTCAAAGCGTTGCTGGCGGTCGCCACTGAAAACCTGGGCATGGAACATAAATTCGGCACCTCGGCCGGCGCCACCTCGGTGCATGAACTGCCCAACGGCGTGCAATTCGGCCTGGCTCGCCCGGAAGTGAAGTACACCGGGCATACCGACAATGAGTTTAAGACGGTCGATCAGTTCTTACTGGACTTGCAGATCGTCACTGAAATGATGGGGCGCGTCGGGCAGTTGCCAAAGCTGTAATAGCAAAAAGCCCGCCGTGTTGGCGGGCTTCTCCAGCTTGATAAAAATCAAGCGCACACAAAAACGCCGATCATCTCTGATCGGCGTTTTCATTGAATATGGAGCGGGAAACGAGACTCGCATCTGGCGACCTACCCATTGAAAAATAAGGGTTTTCTTTTCTCGCCGAAGCAGGAAAAGACTTAATTCTGGACTCGTTTTTGGGGAGTATCAAGGGCCAAGAAGGGGGTGACTCCGGGCTGTGCCATTTCCTTCTATCCATAGCCAACCGGACGGGAAGCGTCCGCTCTGGACAGTTAAGCGATGGCTTACGAGGTGACGATGGCGCGTCGGTCCGTGAAGGACGGCAGGCTCATCTCGTCACGAGCGAGCACGCACCAACCGAGTCGATGATGCCTTTTCAGTACCAGCGGAACACGCCCGCCTTGTGGACTGCTTGTGCCCAAAATTCTCCGAAATTTAACATCCGCTCCGACCGAGTTGACCTAAACACGCGATAGATTGGGGATGACAGACTGCATGTACACATTAGTGACCTTCACCATTGCGGAACTGTTCGAAAAGGTATGGGAAACGCCGATGGGCAAATTGGCTCAGGACATCGGTGTGTCTGACGTTGCCGTCGCCAAGGCTTGCCGCAAAGCCGGCATACCTCTCCCTGGCCGTGGCTACTGGGCGAAGCAGGAAAAGCAGCGACCACGCAAACCCAAGCTTCCTGCTATTGAGGGCGTGATCCAATTCCAAGTTCTCGACCGTGCCCCCCTACCCGCTGCGCATAATGCAGAGACAAACTCACCTACAGTCCAGCGAATGATTGAAGTCCCGTCTCAATTGACCGAGCCCCACGCTCTGGTGAGTCAGTGGTTAAAAAGCGCAAAGGCAGCAAAGCTCAAAGATGGCTACCTCGATTACGCAGGCAAGCGTGTCTTGAATGCAATGATCTCCTCGTCATTGATCGAACGCTGCGCAATCCTGTTTGATGCACTGATCAAAGAAGGTGAAGCTGAAGGTTATGCATGGAAGATCAATGCTGAAGGAAAAACCATTGTCACTGTTAACGACGAGCCCATAGCCGTGCGACTCGTGGAACGCTTAGACAAACATACGATACCGCCCCCGCCTCCCCCCAAGCGCCGCCCCGGTGCTCCTTGGGAACCTGATTTTATGTCGCTGCGAAGGCCACAGTTTGAGTGGACCTCAACGGGTGAGCTGACCTTTCAGATTGAAGCGCGGATGGATTATGGGGAACGGAAAAATTGGAAGGACACCAAGACCGCACCGCTCGAGAAAAAACTACCTAGCATTTTGTCCGGCCTCACGTGCGCCTCAATCTCCATCAAGGCACTTCGAGAGAAAGAGGAGGCAAGAAATCGTGAATGGGCTGAAAATGAGAAACGTCGCCTTGAACGTGTCCGAGAAGCAGAAATACAACGTCGTCTCAGGCGGTCACTCGTTAAGCATACGGAGTGCTGGGAACGCGCCGAGCGCTTACGGGCGTTCATAAAGAGTGTTGAAGACAGCCTTAAATCTGCATCTCTGGCAGATCCCGAAATGGCCCAGAGATGGATTGATTGGGCTCACAAGCAGGCTGACCTCTTAGATCCACTCCAGGAGAATCTCGCACAGATCACCAATTTGGACGTGCAGCTGGAAAGCTGGTTCAGTGGTACACACTACGGCCAGGTGGAAAAAGGTTGGTGGTCCGAATAAGCGCTGAAAGGAGCATTCCTGCCTGGCTTAAATTCGTCGATTCGCCCGTCTCCCAGGACATGGTCCCTTACATCTCAACCTGCGTACCAAGCTCTATCACCCGGTTCAACGGCAGCTTGAAATACTTCAGGTTGCTGTTGGCATTCTTCAGCAAAAACGCAAACAGGTTTTCGCGCCACCGAGCCATACCAATGCGCTTGGTTGGGATCACCGTCTCACGGCTGAGAAAGTAAGTGGTTCGCATAGGACTGAAATCGAGCTGCTCGAGATGGCACTGACTCAACGCCAGCGGCACGTCAGGCTCCTCCATGAAACCGAAATGAAGGCTGACACGGAAGAACCCTTCGCCGTGGGCCTCAGCCTCAAAGCGACGGCCTGCGCAAACGCGAGGACTATCCTCGGAAACCACGGTCAGCAATACCACCCGTTCATGGAGCACCTGATTGTGCAGCAGATTGTGCAAGAGCGCATGCGGAACGGCGTCGGCCCGCGCGGTGAGGAAAACGGCGGTACCCTGCACCCGATGGGGTGGCTGTGAACGGACGCTGGCGATAAACAAAGGCAGAGGGAGCGCAGTCTCATCGAGCCGCTCGACGATGATCTTGCGGCCCCGTTTCCACGTAGTCATCAAGAGGAACAGACCGATGCCGGCAATCACTGGGAACGCACCGCCCTGAAAGACCTTCGGCGCGTTCGCTGCAAAATACAGGCTGTCTACCAGCAAGAAACCGATCAGCAACGGAATGGCCAGCCAACGCGGCGTTTTCCAAAGGAGCAGCACCACCGCTGACGACAGGATCGTGGTGATCAGCATCGTCCCCGTGACTGCAACGCCATAAGCGGCAGCCAGGGCACTAGACGACTCGAAACCGATGACCAGCAACACCACACCGACCATCAATGCCCAGTTGACCGTACCGATGTAGATTTGCCCCTGTTCATGGCTGGACGTGTGCTGGATGAACATGCGCGGAACATACCCAAGCTGGATAGCCTGCCGCGTCAGGGAGAAAGCACCGGATATCACGGCCTGGGAGGCGATGATGGTCGCCAGCGTGGACAGCGCGACCATGGGCAGCAGTGCCCAGCTTGGCGCCAGCAAATAGAACGGATTGCGAACCGCCTCGGGGTTTTCCAGGATCAGGGCACCCTGGCCGAAATAGTTGAGTGCCAATCCTGGCAGTACCAACATGAACCACGCACGAGAGATCGGCCTGCGACCGAAGTGGCCCATGTCCGCATAAAGCGCCTCCGCACCGGTCAATGCCAATACGACGGCGCCCAGGATCGCCACCCCGACACCTGGGTGGACGATGAAGAACTGTAATGCCCAGATGGGGTTCAGCGCCTGGAGCACCTCAGGTCGCTGCAAGATACCGTGGATCCCGAGTGCACCTAACACCACGAACCACAACACCATGACTGGTCCAAACAGAATGCCAATTCGCGCCGTGCCATGTTTCTGTATCAGGAACAGCGCCACCAACACGATGACCGAGAGTGGCACCACCCAGTTCTCTACACCATCAAAGGCAAGCTGAAGCCCTTCGACCGCGGAAAGCACTGAAATGGCCGGAGTGATCATGCTGTCCCCGTAAAACAGTGCGGCTCCAAACAGGCCTAGCAGAACCAGGACCTTGCTCATGTTCGGATAAGGTGACGACGCACGACGGGCCAGGGCTGTCAGCGCCATGATGCCGCCTTCTCCCTGGTTGTCGGCCCGCAGAATGAATAGCACGTATTTAATCGAGACAACCCAGACCAGAGACCAGAAAATCAGCGACAGGATGCCCAGCACCCCATCGTGATTCGCTTGAACCCCGAAGTGACCGGAAAACACCTCTTTCAGAGTGTAGAGAGGACTAGTACCGATATCGCCATAGACTACTCCGACAGCGGCAATGACCAAACCGACGCCGGATGTTTTAGTGGCTGAGTTTTCGTGTGCAATGGTCGCCGTTTCACTCAAGGGGGGCTTCTCTCAAACTGCGGGAGTAAGTACATGTATCCCTGGGCGTTATCACTGCAACGTAGATAAGACACAGGTCGCCAGAAATGCGCTTAGTATCCCGGTGACCAAGAAAAGCCTCCGTAAAAAAAACGTAAAATTCGAGCTATTGAGTCAAATTCGGAATTGCCCCATTGCCCGCCCGCTCCCTTTTCACCATCCGAGGTGATTTAAGGTTTTACGACGACACGGTGCATCGATCTGCTCAAAAACCAGCCTGATGAACGTCGTCAATCGCAAGGCAGCCCCATTTAAGATGCGTGACCTCTTCACCTATCGAAACAGCTTTTCTTTTTCCCTGCGCAGTAATAACGTAGCTATATCTACATTATTTCGATCTATCACTACATGAATAATTGGCTGACGCTGGTTCTCGGGTTGCCAACTGCAAACGCGACGGAGCGCATGCGCGCTTGGCGTGCCCTAAAAGCTTCGGGGGCTGCCGTCCTGCGCGACGGTGTCTACCTCTTGCCCGATACGGCTGCCTGTCGCGAAGCGCTGGCCGCAGTTGAGCGGGACATCCTCGCCATCAATGGCACCGCAGTTGTCCTGCCCGTGGTGGACCCGGCTGGCGAACGTTTTATCGAGATGTTCGACCGCAACGAGGATTACAGCAAACTGCGACTTGAGATCGAGGAATGCCGAGGGCAGTTGACGGCGGAAAATGCGCTGTCGACCACCAAGCAAATTCGAAAGTTACGCAAAGCCTACGATCAGTTGACCGTCATCGATTACTTTCCAGGCAAGCCCAAGCAACAGATCGACGCCGCTTTGCAGGAACTTGAGGCAGCAGTCAGCAAGGCGTTGTCGACGGACGAACCACATAGCCGGGACCTGCCAATAACGGTGCTCAGCGTGGTCGACTATCAGGGTCGTGTCTGGGCGACCCGCAAGCGCCCATGGGTTGACCGTTTGGCTTGCGCCTGGTTGATCCGGCGGTTCATTGATCCGCAGGCCCAGATCCTCTGGCTGAACCATCCCCAAGACTGCCCAGCCGAGGCCTTGGGCTTTGATTTCGATGACGCGGCCTTCAGCCATGTCGGCAACCGTGTGACCTTCGAAACCCTGCAAGCCAGCTTTGAACTTCAAGAACCAGGGTTAAACCGCATCGCGGCCTTGGTGCATTACCTAGATATCGGTGGCCCCCAACCCCTGGAGGCTGCCGGCGTAGAACGGGTGCTGGCCGGTCTACGCGCAACGATTTCCCATGACGACCATCTGCTGGCTGCTGCCAGCGCCATCTTCGACGGCCTGCTCGCCGCATTCGTGAAAGAGGAGCAACCCAATGAGTAAGGTTTTCGAATCGACGGTTGAAACAGATCTATCGAAGCCCGCGCCGATCAGCCTGCGTGAGGCTTTCTGGTTCTGGCTGAAGCTCGGTTTCATCAGCTTCGGTGGGCCAGCGGGACAGATTTCGATCATGCATCAGGAGCTGGTGGAACGCCGGCGTTGGATTTCCGAGCGACGCTTTCTGCATGCGCTCAACTACTGCATGTTGCTGCCCGGGCCCGAGGCCCAGCAGTTGGCGACGTACATCGGTTGGCTGATGCATCGAACCTGGGGCGGCGTGATTGCCGGAGCGCTGTTCGTATTGCCTTCGCTGTTCATCCTGATTGCCTTGTCCTGGATGTACATCGCTTTCGGTGAAGTGCCTGTGGTAGCGGGACTCTTTTATGGGATCAAGCCGGCAGTGACGGCGATCGTCGTACAGGCAGCGCATCGTATCGGTTCACGGGCACTGAAGAACAACTGGCTGTGGGCTATCGCCGCTGCGTCATTCACCGCGATTTTCGCCTTCAATGTCCCCTTCCCGCTGATCGTGCTGGGCGCCGCGTTGATCGGCTATGTCGGCGGTCGCCTGGTGCCTGAGAAGTTCAGGACAGGGGGCCATGGCGGCGCGAGAAAATCCTTCGGCCCAGCCTTGATCGATGATGACACCCCCTCCCCCGCGCATGCCCGCTTCAGTTGGATGAAGCTGACGTTGCTGGCATTGGTCGGCGCCGTGCTGTGGGCCTTGCCGATGGCGACCCTGACGGCCCTCTATGGCTGGCAAGGCACCTTGACCCAGATGGGCTGGTTCTTTACCAAAGCCGCATTGCTGACCTTTGGAGGCGCCTACGCCGTGCTGCCTTATGTTTATCAGGGTGCGGTTGGTCACTATGGCTGGCTGACCCCGACCCAGATGATCGACGGCTTGGCACTGGGGGAAACAACCCCAGGGCCGCTGATTATGGTGGTGGCTTTCGTCGGTTTTGTCGGGGCTTATGTCTCGCAGGTGTTCGGTGCCGATCAAGTGTTCCTGGCCGGGGCAGTCGCGGCCAGCCTAGTGACCTGGTTCACTTTCCTGCCTTCGTTCCTGTTCATTCTCGCTGGGGGCCCGCTGGTGGAGTCAACCCACAACGAACTCAAGTTCACTGCGCCTCTGACCGCGATCACAGCTGCAGTGGTGGGGGTGATCCTTAATCTTGCGTGTTTCTTTGGATATCACGTGCTGTGGCCGACAGGTTTCAGCGGCAGTCTCGACTGGCCTTCGGCGCTGATCGCGATTGCGGCGGCGGTTGCCTTGTTCCGCTACAAGCGCGGCGTGATTGAGGTACTGGTGACCTGTGCACTTGTCGGCTTGGCCGTACATCTGTTGCGCTAAAACACAGCGACTGACTAACGATCTCGCTTCCACGTACGTGAGGAAAACCTGCTCGTACCAAAGCCCAGCCTGACGCTGGGCTTTTGCCTTTAGTGACAGTGGTAATCGTTGGTCTTGTGGTTGCGGTGGCAACCTTTTGAATCAGTACCACCGCTGTGGGCAAAGGCAGTGACGGAAATAAACGAGAGTACAGCGGCGATCAGAATGGCAGACAGTTTCATCAGGGCTTGCTCCATGCGCGTGTTGTTATCGATGTGAGATCTTTCACAACTCGCAGAGTATGGCCAATTGCCTTTATCGAGCAAGCAACTACTTCATTCCTCTGTCGAGTGTTCGACGAAAGGCTCGAATGTCTATTTCTTGAGCTACCACGGCCTCTGGTTTAGGATGGCCTAATATCCTCCCTAGGGGGATGCAGAGTTCCTTGAGAACGAACAACTCGCCGCTCTCTTTTCTCAAGCGTACTTCGACAATCAAGTGATCACACGCCCTCCTCTGTGAGACGCCTCATGCTGAAAATACTCGCCAACCGAACCTACCGTCATCTCTTCCTAGCCCAAGTCATTGCGTTGGTAGGTACGGGGCTTGCGACCGTCGCATTGGGACTGCTGGCCTTCGACCTTGCTGGAGCCCAAGCGGGTGCCGTCCTCGGCACAGCGTTGGCGATCAAGATGACGGCTTACATCGGAGTTGCACCGATTGCCGCGGCTTTTGCAGAACGCCTGCCACGTAAGGCCATGTTGGTCTCGCTGGACTTGGTACGTGCTTTGGTCGCGCTGGCCCTGCCGTTTGTGACGGAGGTCTGGCAGGTCTATGTGCTGATTTTTATCCTGCAATCGGCCTCGGCCGCGTTCACTCCAACCTTTCAAGCGACCATTCCCGACATCCTGCCCGATGAGGACGAATACACCCGGGCCTTGTCTTTATCGCGACTGGCCTATGACCTCGAAAGTGTTGCCAGCCCTATGCTCGCCGCTGCATTGCTGACCGTGATCAGCTTCCATAATTTGTTCGCCGGCACCGTTATCGGTTTTCTCGCTTCGGCGGCCCTGGTCGCCACAGTATTGCTACCGAAAGCGAAGCCGACCCCCAAACGCAGCATCTACGAACGTACCACCCGCGGCATGCGCATCTTCCTGGCGACACCTCGCTTGCGCGGATTGCTGGCATTGAACCTGGCGGTAGCGGCGGCCAGCGCCATGGTCATCGTCAATACGGTTGTGTTGGTCCAATCGCGTTTCTCGTTGCCTCAGAGCTCCACCGCACTGGCACTGGCCGCGTTTGGTGGTGGCTCCATGATCGCTGCCCTGGTGTTGCCTCGGCTGTTGAAAGATATCAAGGACCGAACAGCGATGTTGTTCGGCGGAGGGATACTGGTTGTCGGCCTGGCCATGGGCATCAACCTGACCTCCTACCATTTACTACTGCCGCTTTGGATGCTGCTGGGCATGGGCTATTCGTTGGCACAGACTCCGAGTGGCCGGTTGCTGCGTCGTTCTGCCCATGCCGAAGATCGCCCTGCGCTCTTTGCCGCCCAGTTCGCGCTGTCTCATGCCTGCTGGTTGATTACCTATCCATTGGCAGGATGGCTGGGCGCCGACATCAGCTTGACGGCATCATTTATCGGGCTCGCCGTGGTGGCCGGCGGCGCATTGCTAGTCAGCGTGGTGATCTGGCGTCCTGCCCATGATCAGGACTCGATCAAACACTCTCATGAGAACCTTGCTGACGACCACTCCCACCTGGACGGCGAGGCTATTGAGCACGAACACCCGTACGTGATTGATGATCAGCATCGCCGGTGGCCAAATAACTGATCACGAGTTCAATCATTTTCAAAACTGGCCCGGCGCCGTCACACCAGCAAACGCACCGCTTGCAGAGCGGCGAGGTGGCCTGGGTAAAACCAGTAACCCCATTGCCCCACTGGCCAGACGTTGAGGCTTAACCTCTGGCGCAGTAACCAGAGCCCGATCAGCGGTGCCGCAAATGCAGCGCCCAGGGCCAGTATCGAATAGAGCTCCAGATCCAGCGCCCGACTGATAATGCTACTGCGGGTGTTGATCAACACGCACAGGCCCGCTGGCAACAACCACAGCACAGCGGGCCTGTTGATCACCAGCAAGACCGAGGCCGGGACAAGGACTCCGTAGAAACCAAACATCAACGGATCATCCAGCTCATTGGCAACGGCGGCAGCGAACAACGCCATGGCCCCACTCAATAATGTCCGATGGTGACATCCCCAGGCCACGACCAAGCCCAATGCCAGGGTCAGCAGCACGTTGTACGAGCCGGAAGTGCTGATCATGCGATAAGGCACCTGCGAAATGGCCGCGAACAACAGCATCAAGGCGAGGTAGCGGCCGTTTTTGTAAGTCAGCCATTCACCACGTCTGGACCGCGCGACGTTGGCCGCTATCGCGACACAAAACAGTGGGAATGAGAGCCGGCCTGGAATGAATGGCGTGCTCAGCTCCGGCCACACCAACCGCAAGTGATCGATGACCATTGTCAGCATTGCCAGCCATTTGATCAGATCAAGGCTGGTGCTGCGGCCTTTCAACGAAGGATCCAAGTCTGGGTGAGTCTCAGTCATAAGCCTTATGTGTTTAAACCGATCCAGCCGTGAATGCCCACGTACAGACCGACACCAATGATCAACACGCTGGACAAATAAGGAGCCCGCCGCGCAACGGTGCCCAGCCATGGCCAGCGGTTAGAGGCTTGCCGCGCGCCGATGGCCGCGGCCGCTCCCACGGTAACCAAGGTGATTGCCAAGCCGATGCTGAAGCACAGGACAAGCATACCGCCCAGCGCAACCTCTTTGACCTGAAGACAGAGCAGCAGCACGGTAATCGCGGCGGGACAAGGAATTAGCCCACCCGTCAGGCCGAAGACAATGATCTGGCCCGTGGTCACATCGCGATTGGTGAAGCGCTTGCGGATATCGTTGGCATGCGCCCGTTCGTGGGCGTCTTGGTACCCCTCTAATGACAGTTCCAGGCCTTCCAGTTCGGAGTGTTCATGCCCATGGTCATGCTCGTGGTACTCAAGATCGTAATCGTGGGAATGCCCAGCATGCCCAAGGCTCAAGCGAGCGCTGAATTCATGAGGCTCGGGAATATCGACCGTCGACTCCAGGAATCCATCGTGTTCGGCAAATGAGAACGTCTGAACGCTTCCATCGGGACGAGTGGTCGTCACGCGAACGTCCGCGGCGGACCAGGCATGGCCAGTCAACGTTTTCAGGCGCCAGTGTGGTGGCATGCCCAGCTCGAAGATCGAAAGCTCGACACGGCCGTGGCCGGTATCGATGCGATGGGTTTCATCATGATGCCCATGGTCATGTTCGCCGTGGTGATGTCCCTCGCCATGCTCGAACTTGAACATCTGTTCGCCACGCCATGTACGCCAGAGCATCCACAGGGCGATCGCGATGATCAGCGCAGCCGATGCGAGCTGGAAATATGGCTGCGTGGTCTCGGCGTCGAGGCCTTGGCCCAGGTACATGCCACCAATGGCGACCAACCACACCACGGCAGTGTGGGACAGCGTCGCCGCCAACCCCAGCAACACCGCTTGCTTGACCGAGCCCCGGATGGCCACGATAAACGCCGCCATCATGGTTTTCGAATGACCCGGCTCCAGGCCATGCAAAGCGCCCAGCAAGATAGCGCTGGGGAAATACAGCCAGGCGTGAGCGCCACCCTGTTGCAGCAATTCAGCAAAATTGGGCATCGTCGGGCCTAGAGGTACTTGGTGATTTGCTTGAAGGCTTCCAGCGGTGCGCGCTCACCCTTGTTCAGCGCCGAAACCGTGTCCTCCAGGCAGTGATCTATGTGATCCTGGATCAACGTACGCTTGGCCTGGCATACCGCTTTTTCCACCGCATGCAGCTGCTGGGCGATATCCACGCACTCACGTCCCTCTTCGATCATGAGGATGATGCTGCGCAGGTGACCGTCCGCCCGCTTGAGGCGCTTGATGATTGCTTCATGGCTTTGGTGGGTATGGGGATGGCTGTGTTCGTGCTCGTCACTCATGACTTGAGTCTCGGACTTCAATGAATTACGCTGGCAATCCTATCCCCCCATGGGGGATATGGCAAACGTATCACGATCCAAAACAACGAGTCGAAACACGACACTATGTTCAGCAGAACACTGACTACGACAGTGGTATTCGCGCTGGCTTTCGCCATGTTCATGGCCTGGGCCGGGCATACCCGTACGCTGTCGATGATGTCGCAACAGCCCTCCTGGGATGTCGCACAAGATGCTCATCATCATTCCCATGATGAGCAGGCCAACGTGTCTTGTTCAAACTGCTCGGATCACTATCACTCCCCCCTGACGCCCGATCATCAGCACGAGACGCCGCAACTCACCGCCACGCTGATCCTGGCGGCCCAGCCACAGCTCTCTCCACAAGCCGAGGCCCTTGGTTACGCCGTTCCTCGTCCGCCCATTTTTCTGATCGAACGTCCACCTCGTCCTTCGCTTGCCTCCTGACATGGTCGCCCTGCGGCCCTTGATCACTGCAACGAAGGATTTTATCCATGTATTCGCACTCAATGAGTGGCGTCGGCGCGTTCACTGCGCCATCGCGTCGCCCACTACTGCTGTTGTTTCTCTTGCTCGCGTCATTTCTTCTCGGAATGCCCGAAGCTCTCGCTCACGCCGTCGCTGAAGGCGATAAAGGCTTCATCCAGGAAAGCTCCGGCGTCATGTTGCTGCCCTTCATCTACATGGGCGCCAAGCACATGATGACGGGCTACGATCACCTGCTGTTTCTGTTCGGGGTGATTTTCTTCCTGTATCGCCTGAAGGACGTAGGGCTCTACGTCACGTTGTTCGCCGTCGGACACTCGGTCACGCTGCTGCTCGGCGTGCTGACCGAGGTCAGTATCAGCTCATACATCATCGACGCCATCATCGGTTTCTCGGTGGTGTACAAGGCGCTCGATAACCTGGGCGCATTCCAGCGCTGGTTCGGTTTCCAGCCCAATACCAAGGTCGCCACGCTGATCTTCGGCCTGCTTCACGGGTTTGGCCTGGCAACGAAAATCCAGGAATACGAGATCTCGTCCGACGGCCTGATTCCCAACCTGATCGCCTTCAACGTCGGCGTAGAGATCGGCCAGTTGCTGGCCCTCAGCGCCATTCTCATTCTGATGGGGTATTGGCGGCGCACCGGCAGTTTCTGGCGGCACGCCTATACCGCCAATGTCGCCATGATGAGTGCCGGTTTCCTTTTGATGGGTTACCAGATCACCGGCCTGTTTGCCTCAGCCTAAGGAATTTCAACCATGTTCAATACGCCACTTCCCACTGTTAATGAATTACCCAGCACCCGCCAACTGGTGCGCTCGACTGTCATCGCCTTGTTGACCGCGGTCGGCTTGTTGGTCACCGTCGTTATGCCTTCGGAATATGCGATTGATCCAACAGGCGTGGGCCGTGTACTGGGCCTGACGCAAATGGGCGAAATGAAGATCACGCTCGCCCAAGAGGCGTTGGCGGATGCAGCGCCGCAGCCGGTGCAAGAGACTCCAGCTCCGGCTACGCAGACTGCAGCGGTCACTCCCGCGGCTCAACCTGCGCCTCCACCCGCCGCCCAGCCCGACCCAGCCCTGAAGACAGATGAAATGACCGTCACGCTAAAACCTGGTGAAGGGACAGAAATCAAGCTGGAAATGCTCAAGAACACCACCGTCAGCTATGAATGGGCGGCATCTGGTGGGCCGGTAAACCATGACACCCATGGCGAACCCTACAACGGCGAAAAGGGCTATTTCCACAGTTACTCCAAAGCCAAGCAGGTCAAAGGCGACAAGGGCGAATTCACGGCTCTGTTCGACGGCACCCATGGCTGGTTCTGGCGTAATCGCACGAATAACGACGTGACTATATCGCTGAAAACGACAGGTGATTACCTGAGCGTCAAACGCTGATTCCAGTCGAAACACATTTTTAATTCTTACGGAAAACTCAATGAACGCCTCAACCACGCTGCTCCGTTCCGTGCTTCTGATTTGTTTTATCGGCCTGATGACCGCCTGCAGTGGCGGCGAGAAGCCTGCTGAATCCGAAAGCTCGGGTCATGGGCACTCGCACGAGTAATGCCATAAAACAAAGGGCCGCAAATGCGGCCCTTTGTCCATCGCAGATACGACACGCCGTTCTCACGGTGCGTGGGCCTGTCAGATTCTGTAATAAATCGCCTCGTATGAATTGTTAAAACCGTTGTAGGATTTCTTCCCAAAATTATTTCCAGGTCTGTATGAACACCCTCCAGGAACCTCCCTGTCGCCTTTCGAAGAACCGCTTTCCCCCCAGCGCTCCAGCAGCGCCCTGCATACACTCGTTGCAGTCCCCTTCCCTCGTATTGGCCGTCCGAGGAAGCGAATAATCCATGGAATGGATCGTTGACCCCACGGCCTGGCTGGGCCTGCTGACCTTGATCGTGCTGGAGCTGGTGCTCGGCATCGATAACCTTGTATTTATCGCCATCCTGGCTGACAAACTGCCGCCCGAGCAGCGCGACCGTGCCCGTATCATCGGCCTGTCCCTGGCGTTGCTGATGCGCCTTGGCCTCCTCGCCAGCATTTCCTGGATGGTGACGTTGACCAACCCGCTGTTCGAGGTCTTCAGCAAGACGTTCTCGGGCCGGGACTTGATCATGTTGTTTGGTGGTGTGTTCCTGTTGTTCAAGGCAACCATGGAGTTGCATGAGCGACTCGAGGGCCACGTGGCACAACGTTCCGGCAATGCCGCCTATGCGATGTTCTGGCCTATCGTTGCGCAGATCGTGGTGCTGGATGCGGTCTTTTCCCTGGATGCGGTGATCACCGCCGTGGGTATGGTTGAGCACCTGTCGGTGATGATGATCGCGGTGATTTTCTCCATCGGCCTGATGATGATTGCAAGCAAGCCATTGACGAAATTCGTTAACGGCCACCCTACCGTTATCATGCTGTGCCTGGGTTTCCTGATGATGATCGGCTTCAGCCTCACTGCTGAAGGCCTGGGCTTCCATATTCCGAAAGGCTACTTGTACGCCGCGATTGGCTTCTCGATCCTGATCGAACTGTTTAACCAGTTGGCGCGCTCGCGTCGCAAGAAAAGCCTGCAAGGTCTACGGCCAATGCGCGAGCGTACCGCCCATGCGGTGTTGCGCCTGCTGGGTGGCCAAAAACTGGACGCCGATGAAGTCGGCGAGGAAATCGCCGACATGCTGGAAGGCGACGAACCGGAACAGGTTTTCCATCGGCGCGAGCGGGTCATGATCAGTGGCGTGCTGCAATTGGCTGAGCGCCCGATACGCAGCGTGATGACGCCTCGGGCGCAAATCGACCACCTTGACTTGGCAGATGCTGCGCAAGACATCCGTACGGCGCTGATGCACTCTTCGTATTCACGCCTGCCGTTGATTCGAGAAGGACGCGTGGATGAGCCGCTAGGCTTTGTCCATAAGAAGGAACTGCTCAAGGAAATACTGGCGGGCAATCAGCCGAACCTGGAAATCATGGCGCGCAAAGCCATCAACCTGCTCGACAGCTTCACGATCCTCAATGCATTGGAGCAAATGCGTAAGGAGTCGACCCACATCGCGTTTGTGGTGAATGAGTTTGGTGACTTCGTCGGCCTTCTCACCATGACCGACATCCTGGAGTCCATTGCCGGTGAGCTGCCGGATGCCAGTGAAATCGAAGGCCCGAACATCGTCCCCCAGGAAGGCGGTTTTCTCGTCAGCGGTGCCTTGAATCTCAGTCAGATTCGCGAGCACATCGGCTTCCTGGTTGAAGCGACGGAGGATTACCAGACGCTGGCTGGTTTGGTGATGAGCCTGCTGGATCGTCTGCCGATGATTGGGGATACCCTGAGTTGGCAGGGATGGAGCATGACCGTGATGGAGGTTGAAGAACGCCGGGTGACCAGGGTGCTGTTGCGTAAGGAATAGACGTAGAACAAGGCCGCATTTGCGGCCTTGTTTATTTTCGCTGCCTGCAAATAAAAGAAGGCGAAAAACGCCACTGGAAGAGGAAGAAAAACGTCGATCTGAACGCGCCCGAGAAGCGGAAACACAACGTCGTCTCAGATGGTCCCTCGTACGAGTGCTGGGAACGCGCCGAGCGCTTACGGGCCTTAAAAGGTGTTGAAGATCGCCTTTGGATCTGCTTCGTTGCGGGATCCCGAAATGACCCAGAAATGGATTGATTGAGTTCACAAGCAGGCTGACCTCTTAGATCCACCGCAGGCGAATATGGGGCAGATCACCAATCTGGACGTGCAGCTAGAAAGCTAGCTCAGTGCTTAAGTACGGCTAAATGGAAACAGGTTGGTGGTGCGAGTAAGCGCTGAAAGAGCATTCCGTTCTTACCCGCCTGGCTTAATTTTGTTGGGCATATCAGCCCGTGACATCTTATCTTGGATACCAGACTCTATCACCCGATTCAACGGCAGCAATGAAATATTTCAATTTGTTGTTGGCATCAACAGGAATGCAAACTGAATCGTGCCCCCACGGCCTGGCTGAGCCTGCTGCCCTGATCGTGCTGGAATGTGCTCGACATCGATAACCTCGTATTCATCACCATCATGGAAGACACCTCCCCCGAGCTGCGCGACCGTACCAGTGTGACCTGCTTGCCTTTCGCATTGCTGATGCACCTTGGCTTGCTGGCGAGCATCTTTTAGATGTGATGCAGCTTGAAGTCCTTCTTTTCCCACTCAGGGTCGTTCGCGGCCGTCAAGACAGGCAGAAAACTGCCAAAAGCGGTCACATCAACTCGCACTCTGGCCGTTAAATTCGAAGCGCTCGTGTCCTCCGCCGCACTTCTTTTTTGATACCATCACGCCATCAGAAAGGAGGCAAGCATGGCCAATCGGAGTGGATTCGAAAAGGTGATCCGAGCAATTGCTCGGGAGACAGCCAAGCAGCAACGGCTGAACGAGTCGGAACGTCGCGCTGCACTACGTGCCTCTGAACGCGCGGAACGTCAGCGGCTCAGAGCGCAGGCGATTCGTGAGCGTGACCAAGCACGATATGACCGCCAATCTGAGCGAGCCGCTAAACAAAACTACATGGAGTTTCGTGAGCAAGAGGTTCGTGACGGTAACGCAACCATTCGATCTTGGATAGGTGGTTTACAATCCATATTATCGTCAACGCTGATGGTTGATGACACCGTCACGTTCGACTCGCTTCGTATCACTGACAATCCGCCCCCATTCACACCAGCAAAATCTTTAACAACGGTAATTGAAGGCCCAGCACTGCAATTCTTTACTTCCAAAGTTGCCCCCTTGCCTTGGTATCTTTCACTGATACCAAAGTTTAAAGTAAGGCATGCCGATCAGCTGAGAGCCGCTAAGGAACGATTTCAATTAAGCGAGGAAGAGCATAAAGCCCAGGATGTCGAGCGTCTGGAAATGCTGAAGAACGCGCGAGAGACCTATGAGCGTGGCGTGTCGGCGTTCCTGGAGAAAAAGGCGCTCCGCGACTCTGAAGTCGATGCCTTCCGCTACTCGTACTATGAAGGAGACCCCGAATCAATTGTCGCTTATTGCAGCATGGTCCTAGAGAAGTCCGATTATCCAGAAGGGTTCCCGCAAAATTTCTCTTTGGCGTTCCTGCCTGAATCGAAACAGCTTGTAGTGGAATACGAGTTGCCCACCTCGGATATCATTCCTGATGTAGCCGAGTATCGTTACATAAAATCGAAAGACGAGGTTTCCACTAAACAGCGCAAGCCAGCTGAGATCAAATCTTTATATGCCGACCTCATCGCAAGTCTCGCACTTAGGTGTCTTCATGAGCTTTTCGAGGCAGACCAAGGAGAGTTCCTAGAGGTCTGCTGTTTCAACGGTTATGTGAACACCATTGATCCCGCAACTGGCCGGGAGGTGCAACCTCATCTCGTGTCTGTGCGCACCACGCGTGAAACATTCATGGAGATTGATCTTGCGCGCGTGGATCGTGCCGTCTGTCTGCGAAACCTCGGCGCACATGTCTCCCGATCCCCAAGCGAAGCGCAACCGGTTAGACCAATTATTGAATTCAACATGGTCGACAAGCGTTTCGTGGATCAGCAGGATCTGGCCTCAAATCTCAGTTCAGCAACAAATTTAATGGATCTCAACCCCTATGAGTTTGAAGCGCTGGTGGCAAATCTATTCGGAAAAATGGGGTTAGAGTCAAAACTAACCAGATCATCGCGTGACGGAGGAGTCGATTGCATTGCTTACGACCCTCGTCCTGTATTAGGCGGCAAGGTAGTTATCCAAGCAAAGCGTTACAAGCACACAGTTGGCGTTTCAGCAGTCAGGGACCTCTATGGGACCATGATGAATGAAGGCGCCAATAAGGGAATTTTGGTCACGACAAGCGGCTATGGCCCCGACGCGTTTGAGTTCGCGAAGGACAAGCCCATCGAGCTCATCGAGGGCGGGGGCCTGCTTTTCCTTCTCCAAGAGATTGGGATTGAAGCGCGAATTTTGATGCCTGTGGAGTAGCAAGAGATTAGTCTAAATACTTGAATAGAGTAAAGATTTGGTCCGAGCATTTCTATGCACAACCGAGTGCGCAGGATCCAAGCGCAGGCCTTCTTGCCACGAGCAAATTTTAAGGACCGCTCCGGGTGATTGCTGCCATTCGCGTCAGGCGCCTTTCGGCCAAAAGGAGCCAGTCAGGTGCGTCCAGGGAAACAGGGGCAATTCAGTAGCAGAGGCAAGCTCTGGTATTGGCATAGCGAATCGTTAGCGCTTGCGGCAGAGGGGAGCGTTGGCTTGCTACGACTTACGTCCGTATGCAAAATCGGGTGGCTAAGACGAAGAAATCGATCTCCACCCGTATACCTGAAGATTTAGGGACTGTACATGATGGTGGAGTAAATGCGGCAGATCACACAGCGTTTTTCCTACATAATGCTGTGCCAAACCCAGAGATGGTTAACACTTAACAAGGCGCTGCTACGGAAAATTTATTCGCTGGTGCTCCTAAATTTCCGCGGTAAATGCCTAAAAAGTGGTTAAAATCCTTCGCTTCGCTCCCTGGGACTGCGTGCCGTAGTCCCTTAATCTAAAAGTTATAAGCAAGGAGAGAAATTTTGACCGGAGTAGGTTTTCGCACACCTTTTATTGTTTTGTTCGGCGTATTTTTGTTACCTCTACTATCATTTAAAGATTATTCCGAAGCGCTAGATGGCTTTGTTTCAGAGCCATTGTATTGGGCTAGTGGTTTTGCAAGCCTAGAATTGGCTTTATTGATGTTGCTACTCAAGTTTAAGGAGTCCACTCTCACCAGGACAGCTGAAAATTTAGGTCAGATTTTATCTTTTACCTACGGTATGTTTATAACAGTTGTCATAGCTTTAGCAGTGAAGAATTTTTACTTATATATACAAGCAATAATAATTTGCCTTTGCCTAACCCTGCTAATGCTGCTAGTAGACGTTACATACACTGGAAGATCAGCATGGATAAATGATAAATTTAGTAAAAGCACCAATAAAAAAGCCAATATATTGGCTCAAAAACTACTAATATTCGCTATGCTATTATTTTTCGTCGCGTATATTTTATTGATTTACTGCAAGTAAAGTTATAACAGGCCGCTCAAGCATCGCACCTTTGGCGCTGGACAAATTTTTAATTTATGGCTTTGTGGTTTTGCTGCGCAAAAGTAATCCACAAAAATACGACTTACAAACTGCCGCTTAGCTCGGCGTTATGCAATAATCAGGAGTAAGAATGAGTTCAATAGTTAGAAAAATAGTAAACTCATTGAATAAAGGAGTTTTGGATGAGCTTGAATTGTCTCGAGAAATCAAGCACCCAGGTGAAAATGGAAGAGCTAGAGAGCAAATTCTTTCAGGTTTCTTAAGAAAGATCATTCCATCAAAATTTTCTGTGGATACCGGGTTTGTTATAGATACAGTAGGCGGAATAAGTAATCAAATAGATATTGTTATTTACAGAAGTGACTACCATTCTGTTCTTGAGGTTGGAAATATAAAGCACTTCATGATTGAGTCTGTTGTAGCTGTTATCGAAAATAAGGCTTCTATATCTGATGCAAAAACTTTAAATCAAGCTTTTAATAATATCAAATCAGTAAAATCTTTAGACCGCTCAAGTCGAGGAAGGAATATAATCGTATCTCCACGAGGCGCCTATGATAAAAATAATTTTCAGCATCAAGTCTTTGGTGCCATATTAACAGAGCGGTCACTTTCGAGTAAAAGTTTAAAAAATGAATTTATAAGTTTTTTTGAGAAAACGCCTGATAAAAATCTGTGGCCAAATATTTATATCGATGTCCGAGCTTCATCTTTTAGATACGTTGATAGCAAAGAGCATGTAACGGTAATTCCAAGAAATGCTGTAGCTTTTGCAATATCAGACCCAGAGGCAGAAAATTATACGCCTCCTCTTATTGAACTAGCATATGAGTTGATATCCTACCTTAGGATTGTTCCACTGATTGACTTTCAACCTCATGAGTACTTTTTTGGAGTAAGCGGTAGAGCGAAAGAGTATGTCAGCATTCCGGAGTTATACCGAGGCTGAAATGCATAGCAAATGCATGTTGTCGGACTGGTTCTTCACTACGTGTTGCCACTGGAGCATGATTAACCCAGTAGCTAATGTATCATTGCCTCAAGCGGTTATGAAGTAAACCATTATTGGCTTTGGATCTTTAGAGAGTTGACGCGTGTCAACGTTACCCCAGCAGCTGGGTCAATTCGGTATCACCTGCGACAGATCGTTGTCTGTCGCACCAAGCCACCGTCGCTTAAATCCTAAGTTACGCGACGTTGCGCTCGCACCGCAGGATAAAGCTTTGCGGCGTCGCGTGAGTCTGTCGCAGGTGCTCAATTATCTGCGACATGAAATTCGGTCACTGCCGCTCTGAGAAGGATTGGATGCGACTCCGATACGCCTGCCATTTCTCAGGGTTGGGATCTGCAACCGTAGCTAGTCACGATGGCGATTTTGTGGCTGCCACGAATGTCCGGATATGGCCGATTACTGCCACTGAATCACAGCAAGCGCTCGCTTATTCAACCGCCCTTTTGTTTCCACCCCTTCCGCTGCTACGCTCTTGAGTTCTCGATTGGAGTCGAAAACAATGCCCAGCGAATATTCACTTTCTGATGTTCTTGAGCGGCTGTACCAAAATCAGCTCGCCTTGGAGGCCGCGGTGATGGAGCTGACCTTGAAGGTAGAAGACCAAGGTGCAGCGGAGATTGGTGCCAACGTCCGAGGTGCACTTCAGACCATCGGAGAGAATGCCGGACACATCAAGCAGGGCTTGGCTAAGCTGAGAACCCAGGGTCACTGATTTAACGGCCCATGCGATGGCGAGCTTGGCGGTTATCCTGCACAGCATAAAGGCTGGACTCGCCGAAGTGTCAGAACTCCCGCGCGGTGCGCGGCGACATCGTGAAGATACGGGCGCTCTCAACCTCCCGTTATGAAAGGTGGCGCACCTTGATAATCCTGCCCGAAGCTACCTTATGCTTGGGCTTGGCCATCCGAATAACCGTGTGCAGACCATCGGCCGTTGTTTCAACGAGCACGCCATCCCTGATTTCCATCACACTGAGTCCGGCCGCCAGCGTATTGATATAGGCCGCCTTAATCGCGCCTTTCGCCATGGCTGGAATTTTCTCTTCCAGCCGGCTCACCAGTTCATCACTTAACATCTGGTTGACGTCCATAACGAGCTCCGCATTTCTAGGCCAGCACGGAACCAGCCATCGTTGTTGCTGCGCTCTGTGGCAGGCGCCGCCCCTTCCTTGGGATGTACGCGAAACGTGTCTGGCCGTCGACACCACGTAAAATTTGTACGGAAATTACCATTAATGCCCCTATTAAAGCCCCCGTCTTTAGCAAGATCTTATGACTATTGAATGGCGATTTCAGCCTCAGAGAGCGGATTCCAGAGGCCACTGTTCGGTCATTTTGACTCAGCTTTTTCCCGCAATGATAACGACCCCAATCCGCTCTGCCAGATTGAGCACCGTGTCGAACACAGTCGAGTCGCCGGTCAAGCTGCATGACGCCCCCTGCGGATGGAGTGCGCCGTCAGGAATCCGGTCACCAAAGAGCACCACCGCACGTGCCGAATCATCTTGTCGCGACACCCAAGACAGCCCTTGGGCATCTGGACACTGACGGTGGATAGCCTCGGCCCATTTGCGCGTCGCAGGATATTGATCTTTCTCAGTGTCGATCAATTGTTTGCGCGTGATGCCCAGTTTCCGCAGTGGCACGCTGGATAGATCAACCAGGTGCAGCGGTTGGCTAACCTGGACGGCAGAATGCACCTGTCCAGTCAGCTTGCCTTTGTCGAAGCTTTTAAACCCAGCCGTATGGGGAACGTCGTGGAAGACGGTCTCCATCAAGGCGCAATCGACTGTCGTGCCTCCATACAAGGTGGGAATCGCCCGCCCCTGATCATCCTGGATCGGGCTGAAGCGTGCGTTGCCGTGCACACCAGGATTGAATTGATCAGGCTGATACTTATCCTGATGCACACGGTGAAGCACATCGCCTTTGGCGATCACGGTGAAAGTGACGTGCAACGTAGCCGCAGGCACTGGGGTAACGGACGCCGCCAAATCCGTGGAAGGCGTCGCCCTACCCTCACTGGACTCGGTACGCTGCTTAGCCATGGACAATGCCCTGGATTTCATCCAGTGCAGCAGCAATCACCCGATCAGGCGCCGATGCCAACAGGTCCTGAGGTCTTTTGCCGCCCAGAAAACTATTATCGGAGCGAAACCAGTAAGCCATCCCCCAGCCGTCCTTGTGGCCAGCGAAAGCCTCAATGATTTTGGCCAGTGCCTTGAACGGCCGATAGCCCGCGTCCGGGTCCAAGCCGTAGCCAGGGAAATAGTCGACCCCACCGTGGCTGATGGCAAAGATCTGCCCCTGCTTTTTCCATTTGTTGGGCTGGGCACTCGGGTTTCTAGTACTCAACTGGGCCACCTGGGCGATGTCTGCGGCGGTCAGCCAGTCACCGCTTTCCAACACCGCTTTGCGAGCCTGTACCAGCATTGCCGCTTCCTTGAGCAAGCGAGGCGAAGGCGGCTTACGCGTCACAAACACCTCGGCCAGTCGCTCCAGCGACTTCGGGTCCTGACGCTCCTGCAGCACCTCGTACATCGAAGAAGCCACATTGGCGAAGTTTTCCGCCAACGCCTCAAATACGCTGAGGTTAACCTGATCGAAAGACACGACCAGCACTCGGTCCGCATGCGAGCGGCTTAAGCTAGCCCGAATCTCCTTAGGCGTACCGACCAAGGTGGAGACGCCCGACTGCTCTGTAACGCTCATGGAAATCTCCTCATCAGTTATCTGCGCTATCCAATCCTAGCATATCTTTGATAACCCCAGCCCTAGCCTAGCCTCCATTCATCTGGATGCATAGATAGGTTTGAGGGAGCGCGCCGTGCCGTCGCTCAGCGCATGGCGTTGGGGTGAGAAGCCTAAGGACACGATCTTGGCATTCAGGTGCTGCGAGCGGACTTGTTCAAGACATGCGTTGAAAACCGCAAGAAGTCGCGTAGCACAGTGGCGCTGTCAGCAGACCACGATCTCGATTTAATTACAGTCCGGTCACCGTCGTCGGTGATATCGATTCGTTGAGCATGCGCCGGGGCGAGTTGGGCTCTGCTCCTCCATGAATCACGGCGTCGGTGGCGGTAAGCACTGAGCAGCCATCGACTGAATTCTCGAGGAGGACTGACAACTGCCGGCCAGAAGTGGCAAGGCGGTCACGTAGACGAGCCTGATTCGTTGTGCATCGCTCAGTTCCTTAATGGGTCTGTTCGTTGGCCGACAGACGCTGCTCCAGTTCCAGGCGCCTTCCAGCTCGGGACCCGCCGCTCCACGTGGCCTAAGTAATCTACAGGGCTACATTGCGGAATTGTAGGCATCAAGCCTTGCGATAAATACCCAGTCGAGCCGTAGATGGAAGGGGTAACAGCTTCGTCGAGGTGAGAGTCATTGCCCTCCCTACACCGAACGCTAGCGCTGTACTCATAGACTCCCCCGGCCGCTCCTTGTAGTACTCCTCAAAAAGCATCGAACCTTCTCCGTCGTATGCACCAACAAACAATTGAACCGCCCCGGTGCGGGAAGTCCGCACCTGCACATCAATCTGCCCACCGTCTGAGAGCAAGCCATCGTGACAACGATTGTGAAGCTCGCTATCGGACCACTCCCAAAACACTCGCCTTCGTTGTTTTAAATACATCTGTCGTGGCCTTGGGGATTATTTGTATCTTTTACTCCTTATTTTATTTGGAAAGTAAGGAAATCGAACTTTTTATTGAACTATAATCTCACTGCACGGTACTCGCGCGCCCGTACCTCTTCTTACCTGCCTGCCGGTGAACCGCGGGCGAGAAATTCTTACGCCCGATAAAAATCGGCTGCGCGATGCTGCGATTGGCGCCAAGTTCGGCTTTAGAGAGCGAATTCAAGGGGCGCTGCTCGGTCATTTTGGCTCAGTTTTTCCCGCGATGATGACGACCGATCAGGTCCGCCAAATCTAGCACCGTGTCGAACACAGCCGAATCCTCAGTCAAGCTGCGTGACGCCCCCCTGCGGATGGAACGCACCCTCAGAAATCCGGTCACCGAAAAACACCACCGCACGTGCCGGGTCATCTGTCCCGACACCCACGACAGCCATTGCACATCAGGGTAGTGACGGAGGGTCGCCTCTGCCCATTTGCGCGACGCGGGGCATTGATCTTTCTCAGTGTCGATCAATTGCTTGCTGGTGACGCCCAACCTACGCAGGGGCACGCTGGACAAATCAACCAGGTGTAGTGGCTGGCTAACCTGGACGGCAGAATGCACCTGTCCGACCCTTCACTCATCCCGAGGCATAAATAGGGTTAAGAGGCACGCCTTCGAATGATGCCGCGCCCCTCCCTCAAGGACCGAGGATTTGCAGCACATCAACGCTAAAACGATGCTCAGGAGGCGCTTTGCAGGTCAACAGCTTGGCATTGCGCTCAAGGCGTCGCTGATCGCGGGGATCGATACCCTTCGCGATCAGCGCCCTGGCGATATCACGCAGAACGCGAGCATCGCGTAGACCTATTTCAGGATAAGTACCGAGCGAAATACGAGGCTGCTTGCCCGCCCAAGAAAAGCGGAAGTGCCAGCTCTTGGTGCCTTTCGTATTCACGAAAAGAGCAAGGCCGTCAAAATCAGGAAGGGTGTAGTTTTTGGCGCGAGGTTTGGCGTGCCGGATCGCCGTACTGGTAAGAACCATCGTACTAACTCTACTCATATGAATGAAGGAGTGTTGTAGGGCTTTCAGAGGGTCAAGCAGCTCTAAAAAATGATTTACCAAGCATCGAATTGATGTACTAAATAATGAATCGCCCCTAGTTTCGTAGACACCTCCAAGCCTTAAAATGAGGCCCATTAGGAGGTGCCATGAGCAACCAGCGATATCCCGAAGAATTCAAAATCCAGGCGGTCAAACAAGTGACCGAAAAGAA
>NZ_LEKF01000027.1:0-87241 GCF_001029595.1 Pseudomonas sp. ARP3 | reverse complement strand
AGCCGCAATAGAAGAAGATGCCTTCCAGTACGCAGTAGTAGGCGACCAGGTTGCGCAGCAGTTCTTTGTCGGTGTCGACGGTGCCGGTTTCGAACTTCGGATCGGAGATCGAACGGGTGTACTTCAGGCCCCAGGCGGCTTTCTTCGCCACCGATGGGATCTCGTGGTACATGTTGAAGATCTCGCCTTCATCCATGGCCAACGATTCGATGCAGTACTGGTAGGCGTGGGTGTGGATCGCCTCTTCGAAGGCCTGGCGCAGGATGTACTGGCGGCACTCCGGGTTGGTGATCAGGCGGTACACGGCCAGCACCAGGTTGTTGGCGACCAACGAATCCGCAGTAGAGAAGAAGCCCAGGTTACGCATGACGATACGGCGTTCGTCGTCGGTAAGGCCTTCGGGGTTTTTCCACAGGGCGATGTCGGCGGTCATGTTGACCTCTTGCGGCATCCAGTGGTTGGCGCAGCCGTCGAGGTACTTTTGCCAGGCCCAGTCGTACTTGAAGGGCACGAGTTGGTTGAGGTCGGCGCGGCAGTTGATCATGCGCTTTTCGTCGACGGCGACGCGGGCGGAGGCGCCTTCGAGTTCGGCGAGGCCTTCGGCGATGTCGAGTTTGTCCAGGGCGGCCTTGGCGCGCACGATGGCGGCGGAGTCATTGGCGGTGACGGCGCGGGCTTCAATGGCGGCGGCGGCGCCGGCACCGTCGAGGCGGTCCATGTTGGCTTCGGTGGCGTGGCCGGCGTTGGCGCCTTTGGTGGCTACTTCGCCTTCATCTTCTTTGTCGAATTCGTCCCAGCTCAGCATGACGTGTCGTCTCCTGCGTGAGGGCTCCAAGGTGCCCGTGTGAAACCGGATGGTTGGGTATTCACACGGCCCGAGGGCCGCGGTGGATCTTAAGGAATCGTTTCTTGCAACAGCTCGCGCAGGCATTAAACGGAAATTGCGTAACGGGTGCGCTGCGTGAGGCTTGAGGGGCGGAGCGGTCGGTGCTGGCTCCGGCGATGGCCTCAGGTCTGGCTCTTCGTCCCTGTGTAAAGGGATATTGCAGGCCCGATTTACCCGCGCATTATAGGGAAAAAATCGGCTTTGTGTTGCGGCGGATGGTCACGATTGGCCGCTGTGAGGCCATGGTTTTCGGTCAAAGCGCGTGTTTGCAAGGCTTTGCTGGGGTAGGAATTTTTTGACGGGCGGTGGGATGTTTTGGGTAGGCGAGGGTGAGGGCGCAGAGTAGGGCTTTGTAAGGCAGGTTCTTGGCCGCAGAAACGATTTTCTGCGGCGGCCAAGATCCGAGTTTATATCTGAATAATTATGTTATTAGCCGTTAGAGCAGCCATTGCCCATTACATGGTAATTAAGAATATGACGCTGACCTTGGGAGTCTTCATATTCCATTTTTACCGGTACAACTTCGCAGACATTCGGCACGTTGCTCATGGACAGTACTTTGGCGATGTCCAAATGAGTGCTGTAGGTGTAGTCCTCGACAATCGGTGCGTTCTTGCCGGCCAGTTCGGTCGGGGCTTCGTCGGCCAGGGCGGCAGTGGCACACACGCTGCTGAGGGCCATCACTACTAACGCTTTCATTACTTTATTTACCTTCTTCAGGGCGAAAGGGGTCACGGGGCCCTTGTGAGGCCGCGTGTGTAACTTAAAAGTTGGGAAGTTCGGATTAACGTTGCCTTCGTGGGGGCTGTTGCGTTGTTAATCACAGTGCCTTGTTGGCGGAGTTGATTTTAGGCGTGCCGGTTATATTCATATACCCGTGCTTTTGATAAACACTTTTGGCGGTTTTTGTAACAATCGCAAGGTGAAGGATTTTTCATAGGCCGGTAAAGCCCCGTAGGCTGCGGGCCAGAGCGGTGTAAGGGGATAGCAGGGCAATTTGTAGGGTCTTGTTACTACCATCGTCGAATGGTTCTATAGGCTCACCCCGGCTAAAACAGGGGCCATACAAAAACAACTATTGTCACCGAGGTAAGAAAGATGAGTGCGGCTTCCCTGTACCCCGTTCGCCCCGAAGTAGCAGCCAACACGCTGACCGACGAGGCGACCTACAAGGCCATGTACCAGCAGTCGGTGGTCAACCCTGATGGTTTCTGGCGCGAGCAAGCCAAGCGTCTTGACTGGATCAAGCCTTTCACCACGGTGAAGCAGACGTCGTTCGACGATCACCACGTCGACATCAAGTGGTTCGCCGATGGCACCTTGAACGTTTCCTACAATTGCCTGGACCGTCATCTCGCCGAGCGCGGCGATCAGGCAGCCATCATCTGGGAGGGCGATGACCCTGCCGAGAGCCGTACCATCACCTACCGCGAGCTGCACGAAGAAGTCTGCAAATTCGCCAACGCCCTGCGTGGCCAGGATGTGCATCGCGGCGACGTGGTAACCATCTATATGCCGATGATTCCCGAAGCCGTGGTCGCCATGCTGGCCTGCGCGCGCATCGGTGCGATCCATTCGGTGGTGTTCGGTGGTTTTTCGCCGGAGGCCCTGGCCGGTCGCATTATCGACTGTAAGTCGAAGGTGGTGATCACCGCTGACGAAGGCATCCGCGCCGGTAAGAAGATTCCGCTCAAGGCCAACGTCGACGACGCCCTGACCAATCCGGAAACCAGCAGCATCCAGAAAGTTATCGTGTGCAAGCGCACCAACGGCGCGATCAAGTGGAACCAGCATCGCGACATCTGGTACGAAGACCTGATGAAAGTGGCAGGCGCGGTCTGTGCACCGAAAGAGATGGGTGCCGAAGAAGCTCTCTTTATCCTCTATACCTCCGGCTCCACCGGCAAGCCCAAGGGCGTGCAGCACACCACCGGCGGTTACCTGCTGTATGCGGCCCTGACCCATGAGCGCGTCTTCGACTACCGCCCAGGTGAGATCTACTGGTGCACCGCCGACGTCGGCTGGGTCACCGGCCACACCTACATCGTCTACGGCCCACTGGCCAATGGCGCGACCACGCTGCTGTTCGAAGGCGTGCCGAACTACCCGGACATCACCCGAGTGGCAAAGATTGTCGACAAGCACAAGGTCAATATCCTCTACACCGCCCCGACCGCGATTCGCGCGATGATGGCCTCGGGCACCGCCGCCTGCGAAGGCGCCGACGGCAGCAGCCTGCGTCTGCTCGGTTCGGTGGGCGAGCCGATCAACCCGGAAGCCTGGGACTGGTACTACAAGAACGTCGGTCAATCCCGTTGCCCGATTGTCGACACCTGGTGGCAGACCGAAACCGGCGGCAACATGATGAGCCCGCTGCCGGGCGCCCATGCGCTCAAGCCGGGTTCGGCGGCGCGGCCGTTCTTTGGCGTGGTGCCGGCGTTGGTGGACAACCTCGGCAACCTGATCGAAGGCCCCGCCGAAGGCAACCTGGTGATCCTCGACTCGTGGCCAGGCCAGGCCCGTACCTTGTACGGCGACCACGACCGTTTTGTGGATACCTATTTCAAGACCTTCCGTGGCATGTACTTCACCGGTGACGGCGCGCGCCGTGACGAGGATGGCTACTACTGGATCACCGGGCGCGTGGACGACGTGTTGAACGTCTCCGGCCACCGCATGGGCACCGCCGAGATCGAAAGCGCGATGGTCGCCCACCCTAAAGTCGCCGAAGCGGCGGTGGTGGGTGTGCCGCACGACATCAAGGGGCAGGGCATTTATGTCTACGTCACCTTGAATGGCGGCGAAGAACCGACCGAAGCCCTGCGCCTGGAGCTGAAAAACTGGGTGCGCAAAGAAATCGGGCCGATTGCTTCGCCGGATGTGATCCAGTGGGCACCGGGCCTGCCGAAAACCCGCTCGGGCAAAATCATGCGCCGCATCCTGCGCAAGATCGCCACGGGCGAGTACGACGGGTTGGGGGATATCTCCACCCTGGCGGACCCAGGTGTGGTGGCGCATTTGATTGAGACGCACAAGACCATGAACGTCGCGTAAAGCGGGGTAGATGGGAACAGCCCCATTCGGCGTAAGCCGAGTGGGGCTTTTTTATGATCTCTCAAAACCACTGAGAACCAATGTGGGAGGGGGCTTGCCCCCGATGCCGGTAGGTCAGCTAAAGATTAACTGAATGATAAGTTGCTATCGGGGGCAAGCCCTTTCCCACATTTGGAGTGCAGTTCAAGGCGGGCATGGCGGAGGGGCTGACGGCCCGACATAAGCACCAGACCAATAAATATCGATTTATTGTGTAGGAGGTTTCTGAATGTTACCGAGCGGTGCAAATGTGTAACCCGCTGCCCACACCTGAGGCGAACGGCTACGCGAATGCCCCGAAAAACCGCGTTTTAGACACCCCTGGAAATAAGATTAAACGCTAGACTTGCCGTGCTAGAAGGGTTTGCGAATAATAGGCCCGCAATTTGCAGCATCAACAGGTTTAATATCTTTTGTCTCTGCATAAATTTCAGGGGCTGTCAATGAGCTGGAACCGCTTTCTCGGTGCTTCTGTAAATTGTTGTCGCATTGAGGAAATATCGGCTTCCGGCCTGTCGTTAGAATGCCGATCACTCGCTCGTCGTCGCAGGTAGTCACCGGCGTAGGACGCTGCAACGCTATTCGGTTTTACTCAATCGCATCATGGGCCATGGCTCATACTGCTGTTTCTGCCCTATACCGATGGAGTCCCAAGATGAAGAAACTCGTGCTGTTGGGCGCCCTGGCGCTGTCCGTGCTGTCCATGCAGGCTTTCGCTGAAGGCAAGCCACTGAAAATTGGTATCGAAGCAGCTTACCCTCCGTTTGCGTCGAAAGCGCCGGATGGCAGCATCGTCGGTTTCGACTACGACATCGGCAACGCGCTGTGCGAAGAGATGAAGGTCAAGTGCACCTGGGTTGAGCAGGAATTCGACGGTCTGATCCCAGCACTCAAAGTGCGCAAGATCGACGCGATCCTGTCGTCCATGTCCATTACCGAAGACCGTAAGAAGTCTGTGGACTTCACCACCCGCTACTACCTGACCCCAGCACGCCTGGTGTTGAAGGAAGGCACGACCGTCAGCGACAGCCTGGAAGAGTTGAAAGGCAAGAAGATCGGTGTGCAGCGCGGTTCGATCCACGATCGCTTCGCCAAGGAAGTGCTGGCCCCTAAAGGCGCCACCGTGGTTCCTTACGGCACCCAGAACGAAATCTACCTGGACGTGGCCGCCGGTCGCCTCGACGGTACCGTGGCTGATGCGACCCTGCTGCAGGACGGCTTCCTGAAGACTGACGCCGGCAAAGGTTTCGCCTTCGTGGGCCCTGCATTCACCGACGTCAAATACTTCGGCGACGGCGTAGGCATCGCGGTGCGCAAAGGCGACAAGGAAAACCTGGACCGCATCAACGCGGCTATCGCGGCGATCCGTGCCAACGGCAAATACAAGCAAATCCAAGACAAGTACTTCGACTTCGATATCTACGGCGCCGACGCCAAGTAAATCGTCGCAGCTGTCTGTCCAGAATGGCGCAAGCAACAGAATTCCTGCGGTTTGCGCCATTTTTTCATCCCCCTTTTCGAGGACCTGAATCATGTTGAAAGGCTACGGGGCCGTTATCCTCGATGGCGCATGGTTGACGCTTCAGCTCGCCTTGTCGTCCATGGCCTTGGCCATTGTTCTGGGTCTGATCGGGGTCGCCCTGCGCCTGTCGCCGGTGCGCTGGCTGGCTTGGCTAGGTGACTTGTACTCCACGGTGATCCGCGGGATCCCCGACCTGGTGTTGATACTGCTGATTTTCTATGGCGGTCAGGACCTGCTCAATCGCGTCGCGCCGCTGCTTGGCTTCGACGACTATATTGACTTGAACCCCTTGGCCGCCGGCATCGGCACCCTGGGTTTCATCTTCGGCGCCTACCTGTCGGAAACCTTCCGCGGCGCCTTCATGGCCATCCCCAAAGGCCAGGCCGAAGCCGGGCTGGCGTATGGCATGAGTTCGTTCCAGGTGTTTTTCCGGGTCATGGTGCCGCAGATGATCCGCCTGGCGATCCCCGGGTTCACCAACAACTGGCTGGTACTGACCAAGGCCACCGCGCTGATCTCGGTGGTGGGCCTGCAAGACATGATGTTCAAGGCCAAGCAGGCGGCCGACGCCACCCGCGAACCTTTTACCTTCTTCCTCGCAGTGGCGGCGATGTACCTGGTGATCACCAGCGTGTCGTTGCTGGCCTTGCGTTACCTTGAAAAGCGCTACTCGGTAGGCGTAAGGGCGGCTGATCTATGATCTTCGACTACAACGTCATCTGGGAGGCCATGCCGCTGTACCTCGGCGGTCTGGCAACCACCCTGAAACTGCTGGCCATCTCGCTGTTCTTCGGCTTGCTCGTGGCGGTGCCCCTGGGTTTGATGCGGGTGTCCAAGCAGCCGCTGGTCAATGGCGTGGCCTGGCTCTATACCTACGTGATCCGTGGCACGCCGATGCTGGTGCAGCTGTTTTTGATCTACTACGGTCTGGCCCAATTCGAAGTGGTGCGCGAAAGCTTTATGTGGCCGCTGCTGTCCAGCGCCACGTTCTGCGCGTGCCTGGCGTTTGCCATCAACACCAGCGCCTACACCGCCGAAATTATTGCCGGCAGCCTCAAGGCCACACCTAACGGTGAGATCGAAGCGGCCAAGGCCATGGGCATGTCGCGCTACAAGCTGTACCGCCGCATCCTGCTGCCGTCGGCCCTGCGCCGCGCGCTGCCGCAGTACAGCAACGAAGTGATCATGATGCTGCAGACCACCAGCCTGGCCTCCATCGTCACCTTGATCGACATCACCGGCGCCGCGCGCACCGTGAACGCGCAGTATTACCTGCCGTTCGAAGCCTACATCACTGCTGGCGCGTTCTACCTGTGCCTGACCTTTATCCTGGTGCGCCTGTTCAAGTTGGCCGAGCGCCGCTGGCTGAGCTACCTGGCTCCACGGAAGCACTGATATGCAACGTATCGATCACCTGTTGCCCTGGGGCCACCTGGGCTGCGAGCGCCAGTTGAGCGTGTTCCGTTTCGGCAGCGGCGAGCGCAAGGCTTATATCCAGGCCAGCCTGCACGCCGATGAACTGCCGGGCATGCGCGCCGCCTGGGAGCTGAAAAAACGCCTGACCGAACTGGAGCAGCAAGGCGCCCTCAACGGCGTGATCGAGCTGGTGCCGGTGGCCAACCCGATGGGCCTGGGCCAGTTGCTGCAAGGCAGCCATCAGGGGCGTTTCGAAGTGGGCAGCGGCAAGAATTTCAACCGCGATTTTGTCGAGTTGAGCGAGCCGGTCGCCGCGCTGCTGCACGGCAAATTGGGCGATGATCCTCACGCCAACGTGCGCTTGATCCGCCAGGCGATGGATCAGGCGCTGGACGCACTGCCCGAGCCCAGCAGCCAGTTGCAAGGCATGCAGCGCGTGCTGCTCAAGCATGCGTGCAGCGCCGATATCGTGCTCGACTTGCACTGCGACGCCGAAGCCGCGCTGCACATGTACGCGCTGCCTCAGCACTGGCCGCAGTGGCGCTCACTGTCGGCGCACCTGAATGTCAAAGTCGGCCTGCTCGCAGAAGATTCCGGCGGCAGTTCGTTCGATGAGGCTTGCTCACTGCCGTGGCTGCGCTTGTCGCGGGCGTTCCCCGAGGCGCAGATCCCGCTGGCGTGCCTAGCGACCACCCTGGAGCTGGGCGGGCAGGCCGATACCGGTCGCGCTGAGGCGATCTTCCACGCCGAGGGCATACTCGCGTTCCTCGCCGAGCAAGGCCTGATCAAGGGCCAATGGCCGGCGCCGCAGCACGAGCCGTGCGAAGGCGTGCCGTTCGAAGGCACCGAATTGCTGTTCGCGCCCCATGCCGGGGTGATCAGTTACCTGCGCAAAGCCGGGGACTGGGTCGACAAAGGCGAGCCGATTTTTGAAGTGATTGATCCCCTGACCGACCGCGTGAGCATTATCTGCGCGGGGACGTCGGGGGTGTTGTTTGCCGTTGAACGGCTACGTTATGCCCAAGCGGGTTTCTGGCTGGCCAAGGTGGCGGGGCGCGAAGCGCTGCGACACGGGCGCTTGCTCAACGACTGACCACCTGTTTTTGTGAGAACCGACCGCATGTACAAGCTTGAAGTCCAAGACCTGCATAAACGCTATGGCAGTCATGAAGTGCTTAAAGGCGTATCCCTGGCCGCTGCCGCCGGTGATGTGATCAGCATCATCGGTTCCAGCGGTTCGGGCAAAAGTACCTTTTTGCGCTGCATCAACCTGCTGGAGCAACCCCACGCCGGCAAGATTCTGCTCAATAACGAAGAGCTGAAACTGGTGGCCAACAAGGACGGCGCCATGAAGGCGGCCGACCCCAAACAGCTGCAACGCATGCGTTCGCGCCTGTCCATGGTGTTCCAGCATTTCAACCTGTGGTCGCACATGACCGCGATTGAGAACGTGATGGAAGCCCCGGTGCATGTGCTGGGCGTATCGAAGAAAGAGGCCCGTGAAAAGGCCGAGCACTACTTGGCCAAGGTCGGCGTGGGCCATCGCAAGGATGCGTTCCCCGGCCACATGTCCGGCGGCGAGCAGCAGCGCGTGGCGATTGCTCGTGCCTTGGCGATGGAACCGGAGGTAATGCTGTTCGACGAACCCACCTCGGCGCTCGACCCGGAATTGGTCGGCGAAGTGCTCAAGGTGATGCAGGACCTGGCTCAGGAAGGCCGCACCATGGTGGTGGTGACCCACGAAATGGGCTTTGCCCGTGAAGTGTCCAACCAGTTGGTGTTTTTGCACAAAGGCATCGTCGAAGAGCGCGGCAACCCCCGTGAAGTGCTGGTGAACCCGCAGTCCGAGCGTTTGCAGCAGTTCCTTTCCGGCAGCTTGAAGTAGCCACTCCTTGTGAGCGCTGCTTTATGTGGGAGGGGGCTTGCCCCCGATAGCTGAGTGTCAGTCAGCACATCTGATTCTGATACGCCGCAATCGGGGGGCAAGCCCCCTCCCACATTGGATGTTCATCGTTTTTGAGATTTGTGTTCATTTACGGGCTAGCATTGGCCCACGGCTTCTTTCACTGTTTTTGCTTCGGATAGCCCTCCATGACTGCCCATCGAATTGGTTTCCTGATCTGGCCCAGCACAAAAGCACTCACGCTTGCGCTGGCTGAGGAGGCCTTGCGCGTGGCCCAGCGGGTGCATCCGGAGGTGGTGTACGAACTCTCGTTTTTGCAGGCAGAACCGCCAGTCGACGGTGCCTGGCAACTACCGGGTGAGCCCTGGGCCGGTAAGCTGGAGGGCTTTCAAAAGTTGTTCCTGCTGGCGGACGAGCCACCGGCCGTCATCGCTTCCCAACTCAGCACCGCCCTCAAGCAACTGGTGCGCACCGGCTGCGTGATCGGTGGGCTGTCGGCCGGGGTTTATCCATTGGCCCAGCTCGGCCTGCTCGACGGCTACCGCGCCGCCGTGCATTGGCGCTGGCAGGACGATTTCGCCGAGCGTTTCCCCAAGGTCATCGCCACCAGCCATTTGTTCGACTGGGATCGTGACCGCCTGACCGCTTGCGGCGGCATGTCGGTGCTCGATCTGCTGTTGGCGGTGCTGGCCCGTGATCACGGCGCCGAACTGGCCGGTGCGGTGTCGGAAGAGCTGGTGGTCGAGCGTATCCGCGAAGGCGGCGAGCGTCAGCGCATTCCGCTGCAAAACCGCCTGGGCTCCAGCCATCCGAAGCTGACCCAGGCGGTGCTGCTGATGGAAGCCAACATCGAAGAGCCGCTGACCACCGATGAAATCGCCCAGCATGTCTGCGTGTCACGACGACAACTGGAGCGCATCTTCAAGCAATACCTCAATCGCGTTCCCAGCCAGTACTACCTGGAACTGCGCCTGAACAAGGCGCGCCAGATGCTGATGCAAACCAGCAAATCGATCATCCAGATCGGTCTCTCCTGCGGCTTCTCCTCGGGGCCGCACTTCTCCAGCGCCTACCGCAATTTCTTCGGCGCCACCCCACGCGAAGACCGCAACCAGCGCCGCAGCAGCAGCCCGTTCGAGCTGTCCTCGGTGCCGGCCGAACGCGGCTGAAAACTACCTCACGTCTCCATCGGCTCCGGTGTCCCCGGCGGCGGCAGCGGCACGCCATGCTCGTCGAACATCGCCGCTTCCACGCCGAGTTCGTAGCCAGTCTGCTGATAATACTGGCGCAGCAACTCGATGCTCTCGTCCGACAATGGGTTGCCACTCAGGTCGGAGTCGTCGTTAATCGGCAGAGGCATTTCCAGCAGATCGCTGGGCAGGTGCTCGATTAGGTTGTCGCTGGCATCCAGAATGCGCAGTCGCCCAAGGTTGAACACGCCGATTGGCACTTCGGTCAGGCCACAGTTGTGCAGGTAAAGGGTGGTCAGGCGCTGCAGGTTGCGCACATCCGGTGTGATGCCCAGGGTGTTGTCGCTCAAGTCCAGATAAATGAGATTTTCCAGACTGGCCAGTTGGCCCGCGCTCTGTGGGGTCAGGCGGATCATGTTTTCCGTCAGCGTCAGGTTACGCAGCGAATGCAAGGCGAACACCGGCGCGGGGATGTCGCCCAGAACATAGCGTTCGATCACCAGATGCTTGAGATTAGGGAAGCACCGCAACAGGCCGTCGACGCTTTGGCTGGTGCCTTCGCCGATCAATTCAAGCAAGGTGACGTGGCCGAAGTGGGCGCGTAGCGTCGGCAGCGGCCCGAGTAACTGGCCGTGGAACACCAGTTTGTAAGTGTGATACGGCGGGACGTTGCCCGCTTCATCCGGTTCGACTTCCCGGCGCCAGCAGCTTTCCAGCAGCGTTTTGAAGTGCATGCGCCGCAGTTGTTCTTCGGCGCGGGCACCCACGTCCAGTACCGTATCGAGCAGCGGATCGCGGGTGGGCACATTGAGTGCCCATTCCTGCAACTGGCTGCGCAGCTGTTCGTACTCTTGGCCCAGGCGCGTGATCTGGTGAACGGCGCCATCGATGTCGCCAGGCAGATCGAAATAGATGCGTGCTTGTTCGGTGTCCGAGATTGCCGGATATAGCGCCCTGATCCGTTGCAGGTCCTCGGCGGGCGGAGTCGCCAGCCAGAACTCTCCGGTGGCCTGGTAGTAGGCTTTGATGCGGCGCAACGCTGGGCGCGACAGCGGGTTGGCGGACAGATCGACCCTGGCCGCTACGTTGACGGGCAGGGTGAAGGCTTGATCCGGCAGGTTCTCCAGGGCGTTGTGGCTCAGGTCCAGATAGGTGCGGGGCGGCAGCGACAGCAGGTCGGCGGGAATCTCGGTCAGGCCGGTATTGCTCAGTGACAGTCGGGTGAGCCGCGTCAGACGGCGCGTATCGGGAATATGTTCGAGGGGGTTGTCGCTCAAATCCAGCTGTTCCAGGTTGACCATCCCCGACAGTGCATTGGCGGCCAATGGGGTCAGGCGCAGCCGCGTGCGGTTCAGGCTCAATTGGGTGAGCTGGCGCAGGTTGGTGATGCTCAAGGGCAGCGCGTCCAGGGAGTATTGCCGCACGCTCAGCCGTTTCAACGCGGGGAAAGCTTGCAGGAACGCTCCCAGGCGCAGCTCGGCACCGGCACCGTGCAGGCTGAGCGCTGTGACGTGGTCGAAGGTGGTATGCAGGCTTGGCAGTGTGCCGCTGACCGGTTTGCGCAGGGTCAGTTCATAGCCGGTGGTAAGGCCCTGGTGCTGCGCATCGAGGGGGATTTCGCGCCGCCAGGCCGCCTCCACGTCCTGCAGAAACAGGTTGCGGTAGGTGCGCTCGGCCGTGGACAGCAGGGGCGCGTCGGCCCAGTCCTGCATGTCGCCACGGATGCCCAGGTACTCAAGTTCGAGACGGGTCAGGGTGATCCTGCCGGCCTCCAGATTGCCAGGCAGGGCAAAAATGAAGCGATTGATTTCGTCGCTGCTGAAAGTGGGGTACAGCTGTTGGGCCTGGGCCACATCCGCCGGATCGGCGCTGATGCCCCAGTGCCGGGCGGTGCGTTGGAAATGCGCCTTGACCCGCTCCAGCGACGCGCGCGACAGGGGGTTTTCGGACAGGTCGAGCTTGTCGCTGATGCGCGCGGGCGCATCGAACAGCTCGGCGGGCAGTGTCTGGATACGGTTGTGCGACAGCAGCGCCAGGGTCAGGTCCTGGCGAGTCAACAAGCCCGCAGGCAGTTCGGTGATGCCGGTGTGGTTGAGGTCAAGGTATTTCAGGTTCGGCATGTGCTCGACCGTGGGGGTGCGGCCCAGCGGGTTGTTGTACAGGTCCAGCGTGACCAGGCGGCTCAGAGCGCTGAGGCGGCCATAGGCTTCCTGGTTCAGACGCAATTGGCAGTCGCTGAGGATCAGCTCGTTGAGGTTGGGCATCGCGGCGATGGTTTCCGGAAGCCCCTCAAGCGCCAGGTGGCGAAGGGTCAGGTTGCGCAGCCGGGGAAACAGTTGCAGGAACGTATTGATCTGTAACGGCTGGCCGTCGCCGACCACTTCCAGGCGCGAGATGTGTTCCATGCGCGCCGACAGGCGCGGCAGTTCACCGATGATCGGCGCGGTCAGTTTGAGTACATGGCCGTTGCGCGACATGGCTTCGTAGTACTGATCCACCTCGGTTTCCTGGCGCCATGCGCGCCGGATTTCTGTGGCCCACAGCTCACGGTTGCGCCGCGCGTAGTCATACTCGGCTTCACTCATTGGGGCTTCGCTGACCGCGCGAAAACGTGGGGTGCTGGACACCCACAGCGACAGGCCGACATCCAGCCTCATGTATTCGTTTTTCAGCGTCACCAGGGTGGCCAACGCTCCGCCGGGTCGGTTCTCCAGGGTCTGTACCAGATCGCGTACCTGTTCGGCGGACAGCGTCGGCAGTAAGTCGTGGGCGCGTTGTTCGAGGGTCAACTCCTGGCTGGAGCCGGGTTGCGGCGCATCGGCGGGCCGATAGCCGTCCATGCCGCCACGCAGGCGCATAAAGGCTGGGTTGTAGGGTGGCTTGATCAGCGGATCTGCGTGCAACAGTCGGCGCAAGGGTTCGCGCCCGAGTGCGTGGGCGGCAATCGCCTGCTTGAGCCGTTCGCCTTGACCGATATGGATGTTCAGCGCATCGCGGCGGGCGTCCGGCAGGGCCTGGAGGAGGGCGGTGTAAAAGTCGCTGCTGCCAAAGAGCGCGTTCTGCTGATCATAGGGAACGTAGTCGCCTTCCACGGTGTGCACCAGGACGCGGCGCACTTCGGCATCCTCGGGACCGATGGCGTCAAGCAGCGTGCCGTTGACCTGGTAGCGGCGAACTTCCAGGCGCGTACTGGCCTGCCATCCTGGCAGGTTTTCCAAGGAGTGCAGGGCCAGCCTGGGGGTGTCTGGGCTGTCGCTGGCTTCCAGGTACAGGCCTTCGTAGGCGCGGGTGGTCCTGACTTGCAGTTGCGCCCAGTCGGCCAGTTCTTTCAAGCGGGCGGGCACGGTGGCCCGGTCCAGTGCGCGCAGCTCGTCGCCGTCGGCACCGGCGAGGATTTCTTCGGCGACGCTGGTGGGCAAGCCGGGGTTCGGTGCGGCGTCGATGATGCGCTGCACGCGGGCATTGCGCGCGGTTTCCAGGCCGCGATAGTGGGCGTCGAACAGCGCAAAGCGCTTATTCCATGCTAGCCGCGCGAGGCGTTTGCGCCACGCGTTCGCACGGGTTTGCGCCGAAGACGGCGGCGTGCCGAATGGCTCCTCCAGCAGGCTTTTGCGCTCAGATTCGTCCAGGCTTTCGATCAGTACCCGCAGCAGGTCACCGTTCTCCAGTTGCGCCTGATGCACCTGCACCACGCTGGCCTCACCGTTGCGAGCAAACTCCCACAGGGTGTTGCCCCGAGGATCGAGGAATCGCAGGGTTCGGGTTTGCGGCCACGGTTCGTAGGTGACCACCAACTGCAGTTGGATACGCGGATCGGCCTGTCGATAGACCGCCGGGTCGTCGCTGTTCATCTGGGTGACGAAGTCTTGCAGGCGCTGGTCGAGGGTGAAGCGCTTGAGGCTGTCGGCCAGCAGCGGCGGCGGGGGTTGCTGGTTGATGTGCATGTGGCGCAGCAGGTTGTCGTGGGTGGCGCTGATGTCCTGGGCCTGTTGCAGGCGCGTATCGCTGAGGTTGTCGACCTGATGACCCAAGCGCCTGAGCAGGGTGGGCGTGTCCCAACTCAGCGGGCGTTCCAGCTCGGTGAGCCAGGCGCCGTGGCCATTGGTCATGACGCTGGGGCGATAGGCGTCGGCGCGCGTGGGATGCTCAAGGGTATGGCGCCCGGATGTCGCGTCTGTGCGCAACTGGTAGTACCCATCGCCAAGGCGCAGCACGGGCTTGCCGTGGTGCCAAAGGATGCCTTGTGCGTCCGGGCGCAGGTCCTTGGGAATGCTCAGGTCATGGCGATAGGGCGCCAGGTCGGGCTTCCACAAGCGGGTATCGCCGCTGGGCCTGGTGACCGGACTGAGCGCGTCGATAAAGCCCAACACATTGGCCGGCAGGGACGCGCGCAGCAGGTCGGCTGCAATGGGCAGGCCGACGCCGAACATCCCCAGTTGCACCAGTTGCTCGGAAAACGACAACGCGTGGCCAAGCGCCTCGCGCCTTTGGCCTTCGGCCCAGTCGACAATCCCCTCAAACGCGTCGTCGAGTAGTTGATAGGCGCTGTAGCCCAGTACCAACGCTCCCAGCGGCGGCACGAACGGCGTGGCGATAAACGCGAGGATTTGCAGCAACGTGCTGCCGATCTTTTGCAGCACCGCCCAGCGTTCCCAGCGCGCTTGCTGATCGACACTGGCCGTGGACACCGCCTGGGTGCGCGCATCGTTGAGCAGTTTATTGAGCTTGACCTTATACAGGTGCTCAAACAGATCGCCGGCGATGGGCATCGGACGAAACTGCAGGTTCGGCCGGACCACTGCGGTTTCGCGCCAGCTGGCGGTCGATTCGCCAGGGATGTGCGCATGCCAGGTGACCTGGGTAAGGCGTTGGTTGAGGTCGGCAAAGAACGTACCGAGGTCCTCGTGAGCGACAAAGCGGCTGAAAAAGCGCTGGTAATCCGGATCGCGCAATTGCTCGCACAGCGCGCGCATAAACGCCTGGCCGCTGGGGTAGTGCTTGATCGGGTGCTGCGGGTCATCCGGGATCCAGGCGATCACCGGCACCACGCTGCGGCTGGTCGCCAGATCGTCGGCGAACAGCACGATGCCGGCCAGTCGGGTGGACAGGATACTCAGCTCATACCGCAACAGAGGCTGGCAACCGTTAGCGCCGTGGGCTTGGCCATTGAGCAGGCCGATAACGCTGTCATAGCCACTCTGCGGCAGGTCTTGCTTGAGCAGGGCCATGTACAGCGCGCGTTTCAGGGCGCTCATGTGGCTGTGTTGGAGACGTTGCCGCAGGCGGGCCTGGGCCACGGCGTTATCCAGGTCAAGGTAGTCGCGCAGGTAGCGCTGATACGCCGCGCCGATGTCGAGCTGGCGGCACAGCGCCGTGAATTGCGCGACTGTGATCTGCGCGGCTACCCCAGGCAGCGCTTCAAAGTGCCCGGCGGCCGTGGGTCGGGTGCTGAAGGTGGAGGCGCTGTCATAGGCATCGACTGTGGTTTCGCTGGCTTCAAAGTTGTGCAGCGCCGCCTCGATCAATGACACCGACCAGGTGCGCGCGGCGCCGGGCTTGACGGTTAAGCCGGCGATTTTCAGCGGGATATAAAGCTGCAGCCAGGTGCTCCTCACGTCGATGCTCACGCCGTATTGCGCCTTGAGCGCCGCTTGCAGGCGCTCGGCGCCAAAAGCCTGGGGGCTTTTGAGCTGCGCCATGGCAGTGTCCACCGAGTTCTGGGCAATCCAGGCCTGGTCATTGAGGCGCTTGAGCGTTCGATGCTGCGCCGCGTTGGCATTGTTGTACCAGTCGGCGACTATCGATTCGGGCTGGGCCAGGTCGCTGCGTCTGTCGGGTGTGATGTCGGCCAGCCATGGGGGCAGGGCGTTTTTCAGGATGTCGTAGTGGGGAACGGAGGAGGTGGGGAGTTCAGTCACAAGGGCTCCAGGGCAAGGTCAAGAAGCCCTCAGCAAACCAGTTCGCGTCGTGCAGCCTGTGGTAGCCGGTTAGGGCTGCGCGAAATTTGCCGATGGGCCGTGATCGAACCTGCCCACGGAGCGGGCGCACGGTTTAAACTGCGCCATTGCGACGCTATATGTCGCATTGCCGTAAACCCGCGTAAAACCGGGGTTGGCGCTATAAGAAGTTGTCGCTTGGCGGCAAGGTCGCGCTGAAAACTGTCCTTACAATCCCTGCATCGCCCGCCAGTTCCAGGCAGGCGTTCCTCTTCAGGAGACTCCGATGTCCGTTGAGCAAGCCCCGGTGCAACGTGCCGATTTCGACCAGGTCATGGTTCCCAACTACGCACCTGCCGCGTTCATCCCTGTGCGTGGCAAAGGTTCCCGCGTCTGGGACCAGGCCGGTCGCGAGCTGATCGACTTTGCCGGCGGCATCGCGGTCAACGTTTTGGGCCATGCCCACCCGGCACTGGTCGGCGCGTTGACCGAGCAGGCCAACAAGCTGTGGCATGTCTCCAACGTATTCACTAACGAGCCGGCGCTGCGCCTGGCCCATAAGCTGATCGACGCCACCTTTGCCGAGCGCGTGTTCTTCTGCAACTCCGGCGCCGAGGCCAACGAGGCCGCGTTCAAGCTGGCGCGCCGCGTGGCGTTCGACCGCTTCGGCAGCGAGAAGTACGAGATCATCGCTGCACTCAACAGCTTCCATGGCCGTACCCTGTTCACCGTCAACGTCGGTGGCCAATCCAAGTACTCCGATGGTTTCGGGCCTAAAATCACCGGCATCACCCACGTTCCTTATAACGACCTGGCTGCACTGAAAGCCGCCGTTTCGGACAAGACCTGCGCCGTGGTGCTGGAGCCGATCCAGGGCGAAGGCGGTGTGCTGCCGGCCGAGCTGGCCTACCTGCAAGGCGCCCGCGAGCTGTGCGATGCACACGATGCGTTGCTGGTGTTCGACGAAGTGCAGACCGGCATGGGCCGTAGCGGCCATCTGTTCGCCTACCAGCACTACGGCGTGACCCCGGACATCCTCACCAGCGCCAAGAGCCTGGGCGGCGGTTTCCCGATCGCGGCGATGCTTACCACTGAAGCGCTGGCCAAGCACCTGGTGGTCGGCACCCACGGCACCACTTACGGCGGCAACCCGCTGGCATGTGCAGTGGCCGAAGCGGTGATCGACGTGATCAACACCCCTGAAGTGCTGGCGGGCGTAACGGCCAAGCACGCACTGTTCAAGGCGCGCCTGGAGCAGATCGGCAAGCAGTACGGCATCTTCACCGAAGTGCGCGGCATGGGCCTGCTGATCGGTTGCGTATTGAGCGATGCATTCAAGGGCAAGGCCAAGGACGTGTTCAATGCGGCCGAAAAAGAAAACCTGATGATCCTGCAAGCCGGCCCCGACGTGGTGCGTTTCGCCCCGAGCCTGGTGGTGGACGAAGCAGACATCAACGAAGGCCTGGATCGTTTCGAGCGTGCGGTTAAAACGCTGACCCAAGCCTGATACACATCTGTCTGTCGGACCGGATCAAGTGTGGGAGGGGGCTTGCCCCCGATGGCGGTGTATCAGTCATAGATGTATCAACTGACAGACTGCTATCGGGGGTAAGCCCCCTCCCACACTGGAATATGCCCACTTGAAGATATGTGGTGTTCCTGACCTGTTCGGTATTTTTTTTTCTGTGAGTTCTAGAGTTAAGGAGTGACACCATGCTGGTGATGCGCCCCGCGCAAATGGCTGACCTGGGCGAGGTACAGCGTCTGGCTGCGGACAGCCCGATTGGTGTCACCTCCTTGCCGGACGATGTGGAACGCTTGAGCGACAAGATCGCCGCCAGCGAAGCCTCCTTCGCGGCCGAGGTGAGTTTCAACGGTGAAGAAAGCTATTTCTTCGTGCTTGAAGACACCGAGACCGGCAAGCTCGTCGGGTGTTCGGCTATCGTCGCCTCGGCCGGCTATTCCGAGCCGTTTTATAGTTTTCGCAACGAGACCTTCGTGCACGCCTCCCGCGAGCTGAAGATCCACAACAAGATCCATGTGCTTTCCCAGTGCCACGACCTGACCGGTAATAGCCTGCTCACCAGTTTCTACGTGGTGCCGGAGCTGGTCGGCTCGCCGTGGTCGGAACTCAATTCCCGCGGGCGCCTGCTGTTCGTCGCCAGCCACCCGGAGCGCTTTGCCGATTCGGTGGTGACCGAGATCGTCGGCTACAGCGACGAGAACGGTGACTCGCCGTTCTGGGACGCCATCGGGCGCAACTTCTTCGACCTCAATTACGCCGCCGCCGAGCGTCTGTGCGGGCTCAAAAGCCGCACCTTCCTCGCCGAGCTGATGCCCCATTACCCGATCTACGTGCCGCTATTGCCGGACGAAGCCCAGGAAGCCATGGGCCAGGTGCACCCGCGTGCGCAGATCACCTTCGACATCCTGATGCGCGAAGGCTTCGAGACCGACCATTACATCGACATCTTCGACGGCGGCCCGACGCTGCACGCGCGGGTCTCGGGCATCCGCTCGATTGCCCAGAGCCGCGTGGTGCCGGTGAAGATCGGTGAGATGGTCAAGGGGGCGGGCCGCCAGTATCTGGTGAGCAATGCGCAGTTGCAGGATTACCGCGCGGTGATGCTGGAGCTGGACTACGCGCCCGGCAAACCGGTGACCCTGGACCTGGCCGCGGCCGAAGCCCTGGGTGTGGGCGAGGGCGCCAGCGTGCGTCTGGTCGCGGTTTAAAAGCAGAGTTTCGCGGGTGGCCCACGGCGGCCCGTTTGAGGAGATAGCATGATCGTTCGTCCCGTACGCAGCAGCGATTTACCGGCGCTGATTGATCTGGCGCGCAGCACCGGCACCGGCCTGACCACCTTGCCGGCCAACGAAGAGCGCTTGACCCACCGGGTGGGCTGGGCGGAAAAAACCTTTCGCGGCGAGGCCGGTCGCGGCGACGCCGACTACCTGTTCGTGCTGGAAAACGACGAAGGCCGCGTGGTGGGCATTTCTGCGATTGCCGGTGCCGTGGGCTTGCGCGAGCCCTGGTACAACTTTCGGGTGGGCCTGACCGTCAGCGCGTCCCAGGAGTTGAACATCTATCGCGAGATTCCGACGTTGTTCCTGGCCAACGACCTCACCGGCAACTCCGAGTTGTGCTCGCTGTTCCTGCACGCCGATTACCGCAACGGCCTCAACGGCCGCATGCTGGCCAAGGCGCGCCTGCTATTTATCGCGGAGTACCCGCAATTGTTCGGCAACAAGATCATTGCCGAGATGCGCGGCGTGTCCAACGAGGCCGGGCGCTCACCGTTCTGGGAAAGCCTGGGTCGACATTTCTTCAAGATGGAATTCAGCCAGGCCGACTACCTCACCGGCGTGGGCAACAAGGCATTTATCGCCGAGTTGATGCCGAAGTTTCCGCTGTATAGCTGCTTTTTGTCCGAGGACGCGCGCAATGTGATCGGCAAGGTCCATCCGGACACCGAGCCGGCGTTGAGCATGCTCAAAAGCGAAGGGTTCAGTTACCAGGGCTATGTCGATATTTTCGACGCCGGCCCGGCGGTGGAGTGCGAGACCACCAAGATTCGCGCGGTGCGTGACAGCCAGTCACTGGTGTTGGCCATCGGCACACCGGGGGACGACGCCACGCCGTTCCTGATCCATAACCGCAAACGCGAAGATTGCCGCATCACCGCCGCGCCCGCGCGCCTGGCTGCCGGCACGCTGGTGGTCGACCCGTTGACCGCCAAGCGCCTGCAATTGGTGGTCGGCGATCAAGTGCGTGCCGTACCGTTGTCCGCTGCTCGGGAGTCGAAATAATGAATTCGCTGTATATCGCAGGTAGCTGGCTGGCTGGCCAGGGTGAGCTGTTCGAATCGCGCAACCCGGTGACCCAGCAAGTGCTGTGGGCCGGCAACGGCGCCACCGCCGAGCAAGTCGAGTCCGCCGTGCAGGCCGCACGCCAGGCGTTCCCAGCTTGGGCCCGGCGTACCTTGGAAGACCGCATCGCGGTGCTGGAAGCCTTTGCTGCCACCCTCAAGCGCCGCGCCGATGAAATCGCCCGCTGCATCGGCGAGGAAACCGGCAAGCCGTTGTGGGAAGCGGCGACAGAAGTCACCAGCATGGCCAACAAGATCGCCATCTCGGTGCAAAGTTACCGCGAACGCACTGGCGAGAAGAGCGGCCCGCTGGGCGACGCCACCGCAGTGCTGCGCCACAAGCCGCACGGCGTGGTGGCGGTATTCGGCCCGTATAACTTCCCCGGTCACTTGCCCAACGGGCATATCGTGCCGGCGTTGCTGGCGGGTAACACCGTGCTGTTCAAACCCAGCGAGCTGACGCCGAAAGTCGCCGAGCTGACCGTGCAATGCTGGATCGAAGCCGGGTTGCCGGCGGGCGTGTTGAACCTGCTGCAAGGCGCGCGGGAAACCGGAATCGCCTTGGCGGCCAATCCAGGCATCGACGGCTTGTTTTTCACCGGCTCCAGCCGCACCGGCAACCATCTGCACCAGCAGTTCTCCGGGCGCCCGGACAAAATCCTGGCCCTGGAGATGGGCGGCAACAACCCGCTGGTGGTGGATGAAGTGGCCGACGTGGACGCGGCGGTCTACACCATCATCCAATCGGCGTTTATTTCGGCCGGCCAGCGCTGCACCTGCGCCCGTCGCCTGTTGGTGCCGCAAGGCGCCTGGGGCGATGCGTTGCTGGCGCGGTTGGTGGCAGTCAGTTCGACCATTGAAGTCGGCGCGTTCGATCAGCAACCGGCGCCGTTCATGGGCTCGGTGATTTCCCTCGCCGCTGCCAAAGCCTTGATGGACGCCCAGGAATTGTTGCTGGCCAACGGTGCCGTGGCGCTGCTGGAAATGACCCAGCCCCAGGACCAGGCCGCCTTGCTGACTCCGGGCATCATCGACGTGACCGGCGTGGCCGAGCGCGAAGACGAAGAACTATTTGGCCCGCTGCTGCAAGTGATCCGCTACAGCGATTTCGAAGCGGCGATAGTCGAGGCCAACAACACTCAGTTCGGCCTGGCCGCTGGCTTGTTGTCCGATTCCGAAGCGCGCTACCAGCAGTTCTGGCTGGAAAGCCGCGCCGGGATCGTCAACTGGAACAAACAGCTGACCGGCGCCGCCAGCACCGCGCCTTTTGGTGGGGTAGGGGCCTCGGGCAATCATCGCGCCAGTGCGTATTACGCGGCGGATTATTGCGCGTACCCGGTGGCATCGCTTGAGACCCCAAGCCTGGTGGTTCCGGCCACGCTAACCCCCGGCATTACGCTGATCTAAATGTGGCAGGGGGCTTGCTCCCGATGGCGGTGTGTCAGGCACCTGATTTATCAACTGACCAACTGCTATCGCAGGCAAGCCTTCTGCCACACTGGATTTGCGGTGTGTTGAAGACTTTTGATGCCTATAAAAACAGATGTTCGTGGAGCCTCGCCGATGAAATCCTATGAAGTCAATTTTGACGGTCTAGTGGGGCCGACCCATAACTACGGCGGTTTGTCCTACGGCAACGTCGCGTCCCAGAGCAACAGCCAGCAGTCTTCGAACCCGAAGGAAGCGGCGTTGCAGGGCCTGCAAAAAATGAAGGCCCTGATGGATATGGGCTTCGTGCAGGGCGTGCTGGCCCCCCAGGAACGTCCCGACGTGGCCGCATTGCGTAACCTCGGTTTCAGCGGCAGCGATGCCCAGGTGATCCAGCAGGCGGCCCAGCAAGCCATGCCGTTGCTGGTCGCCAGTTGCTCGGCGTCGAGTATGTGGGTGGCCAACGCCGCCACCGTCAGCCCCAGCGCCGACACCGCGGATGGCCGTGTGCATTTCACCGCCGCCAACCTCAACTGCAAATACCACCGCAGCATCGAGCACCCGACCACCAGCCGCGTGCTGGGCGCCATGTTTGCCGATCCGCAGCACTTCGCCCACCACGCCGCGTTGCCGGCGGTGGCGCAGTTCGGTGACGAAGGCGCGGCCAACCACACGCGTTTTTGCCGCGAATACGGCGAGGCGGGCGTGGAGTTTTTCGTGTTCGGCCGCAGTGCATTCGACACCCGCTACCCGGCACCGCAGAAGTACCCGGCGCGCCAGACCCTCGAAGCGTCACAGGCTGTCGCCCGCCTGCACGGCCTGAAGGACGACGGCGTGGTCTACGGCCAGCAGAACCCGGCGGTGATCGACGCGGGTGTGTTCCACAACGACGTGATCGCGGTGGGCAACGGCGAGGTGCTGTTCTATCACGAGGATGCGTTCCTCAATACCGAACAGATGCTCGGCGAACTGCAAGCCAAGCTGGGCAAGCTGGGCGGCAATTTCCAGTCGGTGTGTGTACCGCGCGCCCTGGTCAGCGTCGAGGACGCGGTGCGTTCCTACCTGTTCAACAGCCAGTTGCTGACCCGCGCCGACGGCTCGATGCTGCTGATCGTGCCGGAAGAGTGCCGCGCCAACGAACGTGTCTGGCACTACTTGCAGGGCCTGACGGCCTCCGGTGGGTTGATCCGCGAAGTGAAAGTCTTCGACCTCAAGCAAAGCATGCAGAATGGCGGTGGCCCGGCGTGTCTGCGTCTGCGCGTGGCGTTGAACGAAACCGAACTGGCGGCGGTGAATCCAGGCGTTATCATGACCGCGCCGTTGTACGACACGCTGACCCAATGGGTCCACAAGCACTACCGCGACAGCCTGCGCGAATCCGACCTGGCTGATCCGCAATTGCTGCTTGAGTGCCGGACGGCACTGGATGAACTGACGCAAATCCTTAAACTGGGCGCGGTTTATCCTTTCCAGATCAATTAACGCCGCACGGCTGAGAGCATTTTATGAGCACCGATACCCTGAAACTGATCCTTGAAGACACCGACGGCACCCAGCTGGAAACTTCCTGCACCCGCGTTGCCGTGGTGTGGCAGGGCAAGGAGATCTGGATCCAGCACGACGGTCGCGGCCAACTGCTGATCGGTGTGGACGTCGAAGAAGGCGACGCCGAGTACGCCAACCTGCTGATGCGCCCATTGGCCACCAACCTGATGAGCCTGCAGCTGGAAATGGAACCGGCCGACATGGAAGGTGATGATGACGATCACGTCCACGGTCCTGGCTGCAACCACTAAGGAAGCTTGCGTATGCTCGCCCTCGGCAAACTGCTTGAACTGACCCTCGCCGGTCGCGAACCGGCGCAAAAAATTCAACTGACTGTCGACGGCGTGCAGATGCGCTGGCTCAGCGAGGGCGCGCTGGAAGTGCGTCCGCCGCAAGCCTCGGACAATGGCAGCGACCTGCTGCTGTCGTCCGGCATCCATGGCAACGAAACCGCGCCGATCGAATTGCTCGACCGCCTGTTGCATGGCATCGCCCGTGGGGAGATCAAACCCCGCACCCGTACTCTTTTCCTGTTCGGCAACCCCGAGGCCATGCGCCGCGGCGAGCGTTACCTCGAACTGGACATCAACCGGCTGTTCAACGGCCGTCATGAAAGCAACATCGGCCCCGAAGCCATGCGCGCCGCGGAGCTGGAACAACTGGCCCGGAGTTTTTTCAGCAAGCCCGAGCGCTCGCGCCTGCATTACGACCTGCACACCGCCATCCGTGGCTCGAAGATCGAGCAGTTCGCGCTGTACCCGTGGAAAGACGGGCGCCAGCATTCGCGACGCGAGCTGGAGCGGCTGCGTGCGGCCGGGATGGAAGCGGTGCTGCTGCAGAACAAAACGTCCATCACCTTCACGGCCTTCACCTACGAGCAACTGGACGCCGAGGCTTTCACCCTGGAATTGGGTAAGGCGCGGCCGTTCGGACAGAACCAGGGAGTGGACGTCTCACGCCTGGAGGCGCGCCTGACTCAGATCATCGAAGGCAGCGAGCCTGAGGCGGACAGCCTGGATGGGTTGAAACTGTTCGCCGTGTCGCGGGAAGTCATCAAGCACAGCGATGCGTTCCTGCTGCACTTGCCCGCGGACGTGGAAAACTTTTCTGAGTTGGAAAAGGGTTATCTGCTGGCCGAAGACGTGGCCAAGACCCGTTGGGTGATTGAGGAGGAGGGCGCGCGCATCATCTTCCCCAACCCGAAGGTGAAAAACGGTTTGCGGGCAGGGATATTGATTGTGCCGACCACGGACGTGGGCCTGGCATAGACCTGGACCGAATGTGAGAGGGGGCTTGCTCCCGATAGCAGTGTGTCAGTCAGCTCATCTGGAGCTGAGACACCGCCATCGGGGGCAAGCCCCCTCCCACATTTTGTTTTGCAGTATTGCTTAGACTGCTACCGCCCGTGGCTCGCTGCGGCGGATCGCCCGCACTTTGTGCAGGGTGTCGGCGCACGTACGCGCGGCTTCCTGACCCTTGTGCACGAAGTGCTCATAGAAGAATGTGGTGTGTTCACTGCCGGCGTGGAAGTGATGCGGGGTCAGGGACACCGAGAACACCGGCACTTCGGTTTCCAGCTGCACCTGCATCAGGCCGCTGACCACCGATTGGGCAACGAATTCGTGGCGGTAGATGCCGCCGTCCACCACCAACGCGGCGGCAACGATGCCCGCGTAGCGACCGGTCTTGGCCAGCAGTTTGGCGTGCAGGGGCATTTCAAAGGCACCGCCGACTTCGAAAAAGTCGATGTCCGATTCCTGGTAGCCCTGGGCGATCATTTCGGCGAGAAAGCCCTTACGGCTCTGGTCGACAATATCCTTGTGCCAGCAGGCCTGGATAAACGCGACGCGCTCGCCGTGATGGTTTTTGCTTTTGCTGTCGATAGCGGTGGGTTGCATGTTCTGACTCCTGTTTAAGAAAAAAACAGGGCGTTATGAATCGAATGGGATTTCAAGGGTATGCAACGCGTGGGCATGCGGGCATGCGGTCAACGTGCGGCCCTTGGGTGCCAATCCCGTTCTCTCTTCATCCGGACTATGACCGTCGGCCCCGGGATCACACCGGGTCTGCTGACCTTGCCGCTGGCCTGCGTAAGCAGTCCAAGGCGCCAAGCGCTCGCGGGCTATACACATTGCGTGTAATTACCGCCGGTGGGGAATTACACCCCGCCCTGAGAACGTTGCCGCCAGAACCCTGGCGGCGCAGAGTTTTTAACACGGTTTTTCAGAAACTGCACGGACGTCGTATCGATTAGCTATATCGGTTTGTTTGGTTGGTATTCGATTGAATGCACACGGGGCTTGATATTGCGCGGCTTTGCCCGCAGTAATCGTCAATACGACAAAACGCCCCACCTGCCCGAGGCCAGTTAGATGACCGTGATAGACCTTCGCAGCGACACCGTGACCCAACCCACCGCCGGCATGCGCGATGCCATGGCCAGCGCCGCCAGCGGCGATGACGTCTACGGTGAAGACCCTAGCGTCAATCGCCTGGAAGCCGAGCTGGCCCATCGCCTGGGGTTTGCCGCTGCGTTGTTCGTGCCCACCGGCACCATGAGTAACCTGCTGGCGCTGATGGCCCACTGCGAACGCGGCGAGGAATACATCGTCGGGCAGCAGGCCCACACCTACAAATACGAAGGCGGCGGTGCGGCGGTGCTGGGCTCGATCCAGCCACAGCCGCTGGAGGTGCAGGCGGACGGTTCTCTGGATCTGGATCAAGTGCTGGCGGCCATCAAACCCGACGACTTCCACTTCGCCCGCACCCGCTTGCTGGCTCTGGAAAACACCATGCAGGGCAAAGTGCTGCCCATGGAGTACTTGGCCAAGGCGCGAGCGTTTACCCGTGAGCATGACCTGGCCCTGCATCTGGATGGCGCGCGTCTCTACAACGCCGCGGTCAAGCTGGGGGTGGATGCGCGGGAGATCGCCCAGCATTTCGATTCGGTGTCGGTGTGCCTGTCCAAGGGCCTCGGCGCTCCGGTAGGCTCGGTGTTGTGCGGGTCTACCGCGCTGATCGCCAAGGCGCGCCGTTTGCGCAAGGTGGTGGGCGGCGGCATGCGCCAGGCCGGTTCATTGGCGGCGGCGGGTCTGTATGCCCTGGATCATCAAGTGCAGCGCCTGGCCGAAGACCACGCCAATGCCCAGTGGCTAGGGGATGAACTGCGCAAGGCCGGTTACAGCGTAGAGCCGGTGCAGACCAACATGGTCTATGTGCAGGTGGGCGATCAGGCCCAGGCATTGAAGGCGTTTGCCGCCGAGCGCGGGATCAAGTTGAGCGCGGCGCCTCGTCTGCGCATGGTCACCCATTTGGATGTTAATCGGGCGCAGATGGCACAGGTGCTGGAAACATTCGTCGAATATTCGCGTAAATGAACGTGCAGACCGTCTAATTGAACCTCTCTATCGCATAAACACGCTGTACCACCGGCAAAGGGCCGATATAATGCGGCCCTTTGCCGTCGCTCCGTCTGATGATGTTGCGCACTGGCCTTTGGCCGCAGCCTCCGTGGAAGAACCTAATGAAAAGCGCAGAAATCCGTGAAGCCTTCCTTCGCTTCTTCGAAGAGCAAGGTCACACCCGTGTCTCCTCCAGCTCCTTGATCCCAGGCAATGACCCTACCCTGCTGTTCACTAACGCGGGGATGAACCAGTTCAAGGACTGCTTCCTGGGCCAGGAAAAGCGCGCCTACACCCGCGCGGTCAGCAGCCAGAAGTGCGTGCGCGCCGGTGGTAAGCACAACGACCTGGAAAACGTCGGCTATACCGCCCGTCACCACACCTTTTTCGAAATGCTCGGCAACTTCAGCTTTGGCGATTATTTCAAGCAAGACGCGATCAACTTCGCCTGGACCTTCCTGACCGGCGTGCTGAAACTGCCGAAGGAAAAACTCTGGGTCACCGTCTACGCCAGCGATGACGAGGCGTACGACATCTGGACCAAACAAGTGGGCGTGCCGGCCGAGCGCATGGTGCGTATCGGCGACAACAAAGGCGCACCTTACGCGTCCGACAACTTCTGGACCATGGGCGATACCGGCCCATGCGGCCCTTGCACCGAGATCTTCTACGACCACGGCGCCGATATCTGGGGTGGCCCGCCGGGCTCGCCGGAAGAAGACGGCGACCGTTACATCGAGATCTGGAACAACGTTTTCATGCAGTTCAACCGCACCGCCGATGGTGTGTTGCATCCGCTGCCGGCACCGTCGGTGGACACCGGCATGGGCCTGGAGCGGATCAGTGCGGTGATGCAGCACGTTCATTCCAACTACGAAATCGATCTGTTCCAGAGCCTGCTGGCTGCGGCCGCCAAGGCCATCGGTTGCAGTAATGATGACCAAGCCTCGCTCAAAGTGGTGGCCGACCACATCCGTTCCTGCGGCTTCCTGATCGCCGACGGCGTACTGCCGTCCAACGAAGGCCGTGGCTATGTGCTGCGTCGCATCATTCGTCGCGCTTGCCGTCACGGTAACAAGCTGGGCGCCAATGGCAGCTTCTTCTACCAGATCGTCGCGGCCCTGGTCGCCGAGATGGGCGATGCCTTCCCGGAACTCAAGCAGAACCAGGCGCACATCGAGCGCGTGCTCAAGGCCGAAGAAGAGCAGTTCGCCAAAACCCTGGAACAGGGCCTGAAGATCCTCGAACAAGACCTGGCCAACCTGTCGGGCAACGTGGTGCCGGGCGACGTGGTGTTCAAGCTCTACGACACCTACGGCTTCCCGATGGACCTGACCGGCGACATCGCCCGCGAGCGCAACCTGACCCTCGACGAGGAAGGTTTCGAACGCGAGATGGAAGCCCAGCGCGTACGCGCACGCTCGGCCAGTTCCTTCGGCATGGACTACAACAGCCTGGTCAAGGTGGATGTGGCCACCGAGTTCACCGGCTACAAGGCCACCAGCGGCTCGGCCAAAGTGGTCGCGCTGTACAAGGAAGGCCAGTCGGTCGACGTGTTGAACGAAGGCGACGAGGGTGTCGTGGTGCTGGATCAGACCCCGTTCTATGCCGAATCCGGCGGTCAGATCGGCGACTGTGGTTTCGTCAAATCCAGCTCCGGTCGTTTCGACGTACGTGATACCACCAAGACCGGCGGCGCCTTCCTGCACCACGGTGTGCTGGCCTCAGGCAGTCTGACCGTAGGCTCCCCGGTGGACACCCAGGTAGACGCCGACGTGCGCCACGCCACGTCGCTGAACCACTCGGCCACCCACTTGCTGCATGCCGCCCTGCGCCAGGTGCTGGGTGAACACGTTCAGCAGAAAGGTTCGTTGGTCGACAGTCAGCGCCTGCGTTTCGACTTCAGCCACTTCGAAGCGATCAAGCCAGAGCAGATCAAGGCACTGGAAGACATCGTCAACGCCGAAATCCGCAAGAACACCCCGGTTGAAACCGTCGAGACCGATATCGAGACGGCCAAGGCCAAGGGCGCCATGGCATTGTTCGGCGAGAAGTACGGCGACAGCGTGCGCGTGCTGAGCATGGGCGGCGATTTCTCGGTGGAACTGTGTGGCGGTATCCACGCCAACCGTACTGGCGACATTGCCTTGCTCAAGATCATCAGCGAAGGCGGCGTGGCGTCCGGTGTACGTCGTATCGAAGCGGTGACCGGCGCTGCGGCCCTGGCATACCTGAACGCGGCGGAAGAACAACTCAAGGAAGCGGCCAGCCTGGTCAAGGGCAGCCGCGACAACCTGATCGACAAGCTGTCCGCTGTCCTGGAGCGCAACCGTGCCCTGGAGAAACAGCTGGAACAGTTGCAAGCCAAGGCTGCCAGCGCAGCGGGCGACGATCTGTCGGCTTCGGCCGTTGACGTCAAGGACGTGAAAGTCCTGGCCGCACGCCTGGACGGTCAGGACGGCAAGGCGTTGTTGGCCCTGGTCGATCAGTTGAAAAACAAGCTCGGCCGCGCAGTGATCCTGCTCGGCGGTGTCCATGAGGAAAAGGTCGTACTGGTTGCCGGTGTAACCAAAGACCTGACTGGCCAACTCAAAGCCGGTGATTTGATGAAGCAAGCCGCTGCGGCAGTGGGCGGGAAGGGCGGTGGTCGTCCTGACATGGCACAAGGCGGTGGTGTAGACGCCGGTGCCCTGGATGCGGCCCTGGCCCTGACCGTGCCGTTTGTCGAGGCTGGCATTTAAGGCACTGTGAATCGGCCCGTGGTCTAGTCGCGGGCCTGATCAGTGCTGGTTGATTGGATATTTAGGCGCCCCTTTACGGGCTGAGGCGGCTGGAAATGGCTTTGATCGTACAGAAATTTGGAGGCACCTCGGTCGGCTCTGTCGAAAGAATCGAGCAGGTGGCCGACAAAGTTAAGAAATTCCGCGACGCTGGCGACGACCTGGTGGTGGTGCTTTCGGCCATGAGCGGCGAGACCAATCGCCTGATCGATCTGGCCAAGGCAATCAGTGGCGACCAGCAACCGTTGCCGCGCGAACTGGATGTGATCGTGTCCACCGGCGAACAGGTGACCATTGCCCTGTTGGCCATGGCCCTGAACAAACGCGGCGTGCCGGCTGTGTCCTACACAGGCAGCCAAGTGCGCATCCTCACCGACAGCGCTCATACCAAGGCGCGTATTCTGCAGATCGACGATCAGAAAATTCGCGCTGATCTGAAAGCCGGGCGTGTGGTAGTTGTAGCGGGCTTCCAGGGTGTGGACGAGCAGGGCAACATCACCACCCTTGGCCGTGGCGGTTCGGACACCACCGGCGTGGCACTGGCGGCAGCTCTCAAGGCTGATGAATGCCAGATCTACACCGATGTGGATGGCGTCTACACCACGGACCCGCGTGTGGTGTCCGTGGCGCAGCGCCTGGACAAGATCACCTTTGAAGAGATGCTGGAGATGGCCAGTCTCGGTTCCAAGGTGCTGCAAATCCGCGCGGTGGAATTCGCCGGCAAGTACAACGTTCCGCTGCGCGTATTGCACAGCTTCAAAGAGGGTCCGGGCACCCTCATTACTATTGATGAAGAGGAATCCATGGAACAGCCGATCATTTCCGGCATCGCTTTCAACCGCGATGAAGCCAAGCTGACGATCCGTGGCGTGCCAGACACCCCGGGCGTGGCATTCAAGATCCTGGGCCCTATCAGTGGCGCAAACATTGAAGTCGACATGATCGTGCAGAACGTTTCGCACGATAACACCACCGATTTCACCTTCACCGTGCACCGCAACGAATACGACGCGGCTGAGCGTATTCTGCAGAACACTGCAAAAGAAATCGGCGCCCGTGAAGTGGTGGGTGACACCAAGATTGCCAAGGTCTCCATCGTAGGCGTGGGCATGCGTTCCCACGCCGGCGTTGCCAGCCGCATGTTCGAAGCCCTGGCCAAGGAAAGCATCAACATCCAGATGATCTCCACCTCGGAAATCAAAGTCTCGGTGGTGATCGAAGAGAAGTACCTGGAACTGGCTGTACGCGCGCTGCATACCGCTTTTGAGCTGGACGCTCCAGCCCGACAGGGCGAGTGACGTAATGCCAGAAAGGCGCGGTTTACCGCGCCTTTCATTTTTTTGTGGGCTGCGTGTGTAGGACCTGTTCTTTTGCGCGCGCTCGACAATACTTAGGCGGGTAGGGCTATGGCTTTCGGGTTGTAGGTCGAAGGCCTTTTTTTTGCAGACTGTTGTTCCTGAACTGAAATGCGTGAGGAGAAAGGCATGCTGATTCTGACTCGTCGTTGCGCAGAAAGCCTGATTATCGGTGATGGAGAAATCACCGTGACCGTGCTCGGCGTTAAAGGCAATCAAGTGCGTATCGGGGTTAACGCTCCGAAAGAGGTAGCGGTCCACCGCGAGGAAATTTACCTGCGGATCAAGAAAGAGAAGGACGAAGAACCAAGCCTTTAATTTTTATCGTTTTTTATGTTTGCAAACGGGGATGAACGTGGTTAATATACGCCCCGTGTTGCGGAGAGCTGGCCGAGTGGCCGAAGGCGCTCCCCTGCTAAGGGAGTACACCTCAAAAGGGTGTCGGGGGTTCGAATCCCCCGTTCTCCGCCATTATTTGCTTAGTACGTTGCAATCTGGATTTATCGGTAAGTTGTTGAAATTACTCGAAAAAATCGCTTTACATAGAGATTGAACGGCCTATAATGCGCGGCAACAAATGCACTCGTAGCTCAGCTGGATAGAGTACTCGGCTACGAACCGAGCGGTCACAGGTTCGAATCCTGTCGAGTGCACCATTTAAGAGTTAGCTGCAGCGATGCAGGTAGCTTGGCTTCAACCAGTTGTGATCTGGTCTAAAAACACAATCTGCACTCGTAGCTCAGCTGGATAGAGTACTCGGCTACGAACCGAGCGGTCACAGGTTCGAATCCTGTCGAGTGCACCATACAAACAAAAAGCCCGCCTAGCGCGGGCTTTTTGCCGTCTGGGGTTTTATCTTTTTTCTCTCGGCCCATGTGTTTTCCTTTCCGTCTGCGTCGTCGCAGTTCATAGATGCGGCCAATACTCAACTTTGGCTCGCAAGCGCTTGTTCTTTCCAGTTTTTTAACGTTAAAAGCGGACGCAAGGTGTATCATTGCGCCCGTCAGCCCCGCCGGGGCTTGTGGAATACCTCCATGGACTTACCCAGTAGTTACTCAGTGCCCCGTTTCACCAATCATGAATTGACTGATTGATCCTTCCGGCGTGCCCCGCTGCTGGGAGTGGAGTTCGCCTATGACCGAAGTTGAAGTAAAGAAAACTCAAGAAAGCCTGCAGGATCGCCTTGCTCAAGTTATCGAGCTGCTGCAGCGCCAGCGTGTGGTCGAAGACCTAACGCACCGCCAGGAAGGTCCTCACCACGACCGCGTCGAAAACCTGGTGCACCGGCAAAACCTCGTCGAGCTGCAACGCAAGCTCGATGATCTGCACTCTGCCGACGTCGCCTACATACTTGAAGCCCTCCCGCTCGATGATCGACTGACCCTGTGGCAGTTGGTCAAGGCCGACCGTGATGGCGACATCCTGCTCGAAGTGTCGGACTCGGTGCGTGAAACCCTGATCGCCGACATGGACGATCACGAACTGTTAGCGGCGGCCAAGGAGATGGACGCCGACGAACTGGCCGACCTGGCGCCGGAATTGCCGCGTGATGTTGTCCACGAGCTGATGGAGGCCCTTGACGGTCAGCAGCGCGAGCGCGTGCGCTCAGCGTTGTCCTACGATGAGGATCAAGTCGGCGCCCTGATGGACTTCGAGATGGTCACCATCCGTGAAGACGTCAGCCTGGAAGTGGTACTACGCTATCTGCGTCGATTGAAAGAATTGCCAAGCCACACCGATAAGCTGTTCGTGGTGGATTACGAAGGTATTCTCAAGGGTGTGCTGCCGATCAAGCGGCTGCTGGTCAACGACCCTGAGAAAAAAGTGGCCGATTTGATGGCTAGCGACACGGTGAGCTTTCATCCTGACGAAGATGCTTACGAGGCGGCTCAGGCCTTCGAGCGTTACGACTTGATTTCGGCTCCCGTGGTCGATAAGAACGGCAAGCTGATTGGTCGTCTGACTATCGATGAAATCGTCGACCTGATCCGTGAAGAGAGTGAGACCGAAGTCCTCAACATGGCGGGTCTGCGTGAAGAGGAAGATATTTTTGCCTCGGTTTGGCGTTCGCTGCATAACCGCTGGGCGTGGCTTGCAATCAATCTGATTACTGCGTTTATCGCATCCCGCGTGATCGGATTGTTCGAAGGCTCCATCGAGAAGCTGGTGGCGTTGGCGGCGCTGATGCCGATTGTGGCAGGCATCGGCGGCAACTCAGGCAACCAGACGATTACCATGATTGTGCGTGCGATGGCACTGGATCAGGTGAGTACTGCCAACTCCTCGCGATTGCTGCGCAAAGAATTGGCGGTGGGCTTGATCAACGGATTGGTATGGGGCGGCGTGATCGGCGTCGTGGCTTACTTGCTGTATGGCAGCTGGTCGCTTGGCGTAGTGATGACTGCCGCCATGACCCTTAACCTTCTGTTGGCGGCGCTGATGGGGGTGTTGATACCCATGACCTTGGCACGCCTGGGACGCGACCCTGCCATGGGTGCCAGCGTGATGATCACGGCCATGACCGACAGCGGCGGCTTCTTTATATTCCTGGGCCTGGCGACGATCTTTCTCCTCTAAGCCAACTCGATGCGCGGCTGCCCGGCCGCTACGCCGCAAGAGCGAGCAGACTTGCTCTTGCGGTTGTCTTCACAAATCCCACGCAAAAAAAAGCCAGCACTAGGCTGGCTTCTGCTTTCAGTTGCAATTCATTCGGCTTCTGCGGCCGCCTCAACGTCGTGCGCGATCAGCGAGACGAGAGCATTTTGCTGGCGATGGGAGAGCTGACGAAAACGCTGCAGCAGTTCGCGTTCGTGCAGCGACAGCTCAGGACTGTCCAGGCGCATGCTCAACTCTTCACCCAACGCACCTTCCTGAATAAGGCTCTGTTCCAGGCGCGCGATGATTTCGGAGTTCATGCTGCGGTGATGATTGCGAGCCACCTCGGCAATGCGTTCCCGCATTCCGTCTGGCAGACGTACGACGAACTTGTCAGCCGTACGGCTGGAATAAATTGCCTGTTTCAATGGGCGCATATATTTAACCGGTTAGTTCAGGGGAGCGGTTTCTGGAATTGGCCGCAAGATGAGTGTTAAGACAAGACTCACGACCAAAGTTCAACCCGAATTGCAAAGAGGCCGCATCATGCCTCACATTTGCCAGTTCCTTGGCGTCAATTCTGTGACAAATATTGAACTGCCTGGAGGCTTTATGCCAGCACTGATTTGCATTTTTGCGGACTGGTTGGAAAACATTCACTTGAGGGGCTACCCAGATGGAACTATCCCGAAAACCCAGTCGCAGCAGGGTTTGAGGCCGCACATCCTATAGCAAAGTGGCCTTTTGCCCTTATCCTTTAGACTAGTGGCAAACGGCCAAATGAGTAGGTTGAGGCGACGTAAGGTAGGGGTGAATGAAAGGAAGAGGAGGAGCTGTCAGCGCAGGATCGGATCGAATTTGATCCGACGGCCTACGAAAAGGGTTAGTAAGAAAAAGCAGGCGGATATGCCGCTGATAATTAAAGCGGTGCTTTGCTCATCTTTTGTATACGTCTCTAAGCCATACAGGCCGGTGGCGGTGGTCAAGCACAAAAAAAGCCAGGCAGATTTGCTCATTATTAAATTCTCAGAAAACCCAGTGTTCGGATGTAGGTGCGGCCTGGGTGCCCTGGCTCAGGCGTACGGGAGATTGCGCGGTTGGCGTCATCACTGCCAGTTGCGGGCGTTGCTGCAAGTGGTGTGGAACAGCGTGTTGGCTGATCTGCGCTGGGTCCTGCGCATTTGACGATTGAAAGTGAAACATCACCAGTGCAGCCAGGGCGACAGAATTGAGAGCTAACAGAAGGGCGCTGTTCATGGGCATGTTCTCCGTTTACCGCCTGGCTGAGTGGTGGGGTATAAGAACAGTATTGCAGGTGTCGTGCCAAACCATTAACTCAATAAAATCAATGGCTTGTAAGCGTTTATGCTGCTTCTCAGGTTGCAATTTGCAACGCGACCAGTTTGGGGGAGTGCATTTTGCACGACTTAGACCAAGTGCCTATGTTTACGGGGCGAAACCGAATTCGCTGTAGTCAGGATCGGCTTACGGGCAAAAAGCCTAAGGACGACATGACAAAACCCACCTCCGCCGTTAACATGCACGCCGTCCATCGCCGCCATGGCTTGATGGCTGTCATTAGTCCCAGTAGCTCAATTGGATAGAGCATCCCCCTCCTAAGGGGAAGGTTGGCCGTTCGAACCGGCCCTGGGACGCCATATTCAAAGCCCCGTACGGAATATCCGGCGGGGCTTTTTTGTGCGCGCTTGAACTTTTGCAACACGGGTCGAACCTTGGCGTCAATCGAGGTTCACAGCAGGGCTTAGCGTGTATTTGTGGCAACGGTGTACCTCGCACCCCACTGAGCATCGTCTGAACAGCAGTCAATTGTTTTGTAAAAATTTATCCCCGGAAGCTGCCTGTATTGCCTGTCCGGAACCGACCACCGGGGACTATCATGCCGATAGCCCTGTTTCTCACTGCAAGGAGCCGCTCGGAACGCCGATGCGACAGATCTGGAAATCTTTTCGAGCCCTTTATTTCGCCTCCTTGATGATGCTGATCGGCTCTGGCTTGCTCAGCACCTACCTGGCTCTGCGCCTGGCGGCTGATAACGTTGACAGCCTGTGGGTCGGTGCGCTGATGGCCGCCAACTATTTTGGTCTGGTGCTGGGCGGCAAGATTGGACACCGCCTGATTGCCCGAGTCGGGCATATCCGCGCGTATGCGACCTGTGCCGGAATTGTCGGTGCGGCGGTGTTGGGTCATGGCCTGGTCGATTGGCTGCCGGCCTGGATCGTGCTGCGGGTGATCGTGGGTCTGGGCATGATGTGCCAGTACATGGTCATTGAAAGCTGGCTCAACGAACAGGCGGACGCCAAGCAGCGTGGTGTGGTGTTCAGTGGCTATATGATCGCCTCTTATCTGGGTCTGGTACTGGGTCAGTTGATTCTGGTGATGCATCCCCAGCTCGGCCTGGAACTGTTGATGCTGGTCGCGTTGTGCTTTGCGCTTTGTCTGGTACCGGTTGCCATGACTCGGCGCATTCACCCGGCGCCTTTGCGGCCGGCTCCGATGGAGCCGCGCTTCTTCATCAAGCGCGTGCCGCAGTCGCTGAGTACAGTGTTGGGCGCGGGGCTGATCGTCGGTTCTTTCTACGGTTTGGCGCCGCTGTATGCGTCCCAGCAGGGGTTGACGACCGAGCAGGTCGGCCTGTTCATGGGTAGCTGCATCTTTGCCGGGTTGGTGGTGCAGTGGCCGTTGGGCTGGTTATCGGATCGTTATGATCGCGCGCTGCTGATCCGTTGCTTCGCGCTTTGCCTGGCCGTGGCGTCATTGCCGTTGGCGATTCTCACTCAGGTGCCGCTGGAGGTGTTGTTCATCGCCGGGTTCCTGTGCTCGTTGGTGCAGTTTTGCCTCTACCCGCTGGCGGTGGCGTTTTCCAACGACCATGTCGAAGGTGACCGCCGGGTATCTTTGACGGCCATGCTGTTGGTTACCTATGGCGTCGGCGCCAGTGTCGGGCCTTTGTTGGCGGGTGTGGTGATGAAGTTGTTCGGCAGTCAGATGCTGTACGCGTTTTTCACCTTGTGCGCGCTGATCCTGGTGTGGCGGATTAGGCCCAAGGCTGTCACTAATCTGCATCAGGTGGACGACGCGCCTTTGCATCACGTAGCGATGCCCGACAGTATGTCCAGTTCGCCGTTGGTCGCGGCGCTCGATCCGCGGGTGGATGAGCAAGTGGTGCAGGATCAGATGCAAACGAGCCCCGAGTCCGAAGTCGAGCCGCCGCAGCCGCCGGTCGAGGAGCCCGGTACCGAGGCGCCTGCCGAGCAGCCGGACTCCGACGAGCATCCCAACGGCTTGAGCGGGGCGCGTCCCTAACAACGAAAAACGGGCAGACCCCTGAGGGCTGCCCGTTTTTTATTGCGACCTGTGGCGCTTAAAAGTCGTCGTCTTTGTCGAAACGACGTGCTTCGCGCTGCAATTGGTAAACGAAACGCTCGACCTGTCGCTGCACCAGCCCGCTCATATTATGGAAGCGTACGCCGGCGAAAGTGGTGTTGATCTTCTCTTCGAAGTGCAGGTAGCGCAGTTCGACCGAGGTGGTCATGCTGCCGAAGGGCAGGGCGGCGATAAATCGGTCATAGACCTGGCCCAGTTGCAGGCGCTCAGTGATGTCTCCCTCGAAGCGCAATTTGCAGCCGGTGGCGGAAATATCCAATAGCTTGCCGTTGATCGGTGCCTTGAGCTTTTCACCACCCAGCTCGATGTTCACCAACTGTGCCAGCTTCAGGGCTGCACGAAAGGCATTCCTGCGTTGGTGATACACAACTTCATTGGGCATGCTGCCGGTGTAGATGCGGTGACCATTCTTTTCGCTGATGGTCATGCCACCGTTGCTTTCCCACGCGACGCGCACGCCATCGTGGAAGCCTTCGATGCGGAACGGCTCGCCATTTTCAAGATAGCGCTCACCGTCGCGGGGGATCATTTCGTCCATGACCAGCGTGTTACTGTCCCGATCGACATCCACCAGATAACTCTGGAAACGCTGGCTGCGCTCGTGAAACGTAATGATCAGCGGGTCATGGCTTTCTTGCAGCATTCGCAAGTTGCCGGCGATTTCCAGAGGCGTGGTGAGGACCTTGGGGGGCTGCGGAGCATCTTCCGCATTAAGAGCGTTGAACACGGTTCTTCCATCTCCAGACAAATACGACTACACGCAAGAACCGGCATTTTGCCAGCATGTAGCGCGCCTTGGATAGGGCGCGCGGTAAACCGGTGTCAGGCTTGGCTGCGGGTGCTAGGCTTGACCAGACGCGAGGTGGAGCCCTGAGCGTTATACAGCGCCGGTGGCTCGCCGCCGTGGAGTATACGCAACTGGTTGGCCGTCGTAGCTTGCTGAAGCTGAATCGACTGGCCGTTGAGTTGATTGGCTTCCTGGCACTGGCTGAGCAATTGATTGAGTGCTTTGCTCTGAGTGAGCAGATGGTCGCCCACCGAGGAGTGGCTGGCCAGCTGTGCCAGGCCGTCATGGTCTGCGGGCAGACCCAGGCTGATAAGGATCTGGCTGCGTTTCTTGCCATGCTGTTCCAGTAGGACGATCAGCGACTGCTTGCGCGCCAGGATTTCCTCAAGGAGCGGCATATCCCGGCCATAGAGCGCCAAGGATTCTTCTTTTAGCAGCTCGAGCAACTGTTGCGTCGGCGCTAGATCATCGATGATCAGTTGAAGCAGGGTTTCGTCGTGATGCATGGCTGGCCTTGGGTTTTAAGCGTCCAAAAGCCCGGCGCAGGCCTTTGCCTAGCGCTCGGCTTCGAAGTTAAGCAGCTTGCTGGCTACACGGTTGCTGTCGACTTTGTAGCTGCCATCAGCGATTGCCTGTTTCAATTCGGCCACGCGGGCTTTATTGACCACCGGTTGATCGCGCAGCGAGTCAGTGACCTTCTGCAACTGTTGAGCCTCATTGCTCAGGTGTACCGATTCCCCGCTCTGGCTGGCGCTGGTCTGTTCCGTCTTGGCAGGCGCTGGGGCCTTGGTTTCCGCACTTTCTTTGGCACCCGTGGTGCGAGCAGTACCAGACGTTGCCGGGGAGTTATTTAAACGATTGAAATCAATGACCATGATAAAAAACCTCTGGGTATTTGGACGCTTGCCATGTTTTCGGCCATACCCGGATAAACTTTAGGCGCGAATGACAATAAATCTCCACACGGGACTTCTCGTGCACAGTGTAGGAAAACCCAGCGTCCTCTACCAGCGATCTATAAAGCCACCTCCACTTGTCCTGGGGCGGTCACGCGCGCTTTGATCACGCGGTTTGAATTGAGGTTCTTAACCCGGATCTGCTCGCTCATGCCGCCGTTGGACAGTGCTTCACCGGGCATTTTCACATTCAAAGCGCCGCTACTGGCTGAAATCACCACCTGATCGCCCTTACGGATAACCTCGGCCTGCTCTAAATGAACCAGCGTGAGAACCTGATCGGTGACCACTGGTCGGGTTAATCTCTGCCCGATGGCCTGGTCGACGCTCGTCAGATAGCCCTGACTGATCTGACTGATGTCACGTTCACGTAAGACGACATCCTCAAAAGCGATGATCCCGGTGCGCTTCAGTGGCCTCGCCACCACCACCACATCGCGGAATAGTTTGACCTGCGCCGGCACAAACACGGTCCAGGGCGAGGCGCCGTCGCACCGGACCCTTACAGTCACACGGCCGATGGGCTGGGCAGGACTTTCCAGGGTGGCTGTCAATTCCTTGTCGCACATCGGCATGCGCAGGCGAGGGTCCAATTGGTTGACTTGGATTTCATAACGACCCAGCGTCTGTGTAGTTGCCAGATAATCTTCTACAGTGAACTCAAGAAAGCCTTGAGTGACGCCGATAAGGAGATCAGGCAAGGTGACGTTCTCTGCGCGGGCCGTGGTGCCCAGGCAGAAAGCCAGCAATGCCATCGAGACGCTGAGCAATCTGCGGTGGCGGGGGTGTCGGGAAACTGTCGTTTTCATATCCATAGCCAACAAATAGCAAAGCTCGTGCCGTTTAGTGTCGGGTGCGCGTCGTACCCCCGAAGGTTTTAGCGTAGGAGTCTGGGCATGGCAGGTGTAATGGATTCAGTAAACCAGCGCACACAGCTGGTAGGGCAGAATCGCCTGGAGTTGTTGCTTTTCCGCCTCGATGGCAGGCAGCTGTATGGCATCAATGTGTTCAAAGTGCGGGAAGTGCTGCAATGCCCCAAACTGACGATCATGCCCAAATCCAGTCCGGTGGTATGTGGTGTGGCCAATATTCGCGGCGCCACTATCCCGATTCTTGATCTGGCCCTGGCGACAGGCTCGTCCGGTCTTCAGGACCGTGAAAGTCCGTTCGTGATCATCACCGAGTACAACACCAAGACCCAGGGTTTCCTGGTGCGCTCGGTGGAGCGCATTGTCAACATGAACTGGGAAGAGATCCATCCACCACCCAAGGGCACCGGCCGCGATCACTACCTCACGGCGGTGACGCGGGTCGATAACCAGTTGGTGGAAATTATCGATGTGGAGAAGATCCTCGCCGAAGTTGCCCCTACCTCTGAGACCATTTCGGTGGGCGTGGTCGATGCCGAGACGGCGCACAAAGCGGTGTCCTTGCGTGTGCTGACGGTGGATGACTCTTCCGTGGCGCGCAAGCAGGTGACCCGTTGCCTGCAAACTGTCGGTGTGGAAGTGGTGGCGCTCAACGATGGCCGCCAGGCGCTGGATTACCTGCGCAAACTGGTGGATGAGGGCAAGAAGCCGGAAGAAGAATTCCTGATGATGATCTCGGATATCGAGATGCCGGAAATGGACGGCTACACTCTCACAGCCGAGATACGTAGCGACCCGCGTATGCAAAAATTGCATATCGTCCTGCATACTTCATTGTCGGGTGTATTCAACCAGGCCATGGTCAAAAAGGTCGGGGCGGATGATTTCCTGGCCAAATTCCGTCCTGATGACCTTGCATCGCGGGTTGTCGACCGGATCAACGCAGCAGATCACGGCTAAGGTTTAACCTTGGCGATCATACGATTTTAGAGGCGGTATCAGTGTCGACAGGTAATTTGGATTTTGAACAGTTCCGGGTCTTCCTGGAAAAGGCCTGTGGCATATTGCTCGGTGAGAACAAGCAGTACCTGGTATCCAGCCGTCTCAACAAGCTGATGGAGCAGCAGGGTATCAAGTCCCTGGGCGAGTTGGTTCAGCGGATCCAGAGTCAGCCGCGCAGTGGGCTCAAGGAGATGGTGGTCGATGCCATGACCACCAACGAAACCCTGTGGTTTCGCGATACGTATCCCTTTGAAGTGCTTAAGAGCAAGGTGTTGCCGGAAGCCATCAAGGCCAGTCCCGGACAGCGCTTGCGCATCTGGTCGGCGGCCTGTTCGTCGGGGCAGGAACCGTACTCGATTTCCATGGCTATCGACGAGTTCGAGCGGACCAACATGGGCCAGTTGAAGGCTGGGGCACAGATTGTCGCCACTGACCTGTCCGGGACCATGCTGAACAACTGCAAGACCGGCGAATACGACACCCTGGCACTGGGTCGCGGTTTGTCTCAGGAGCGTTTGCAACGTTACTTTGACTCCAAGGGAGCAGGGCGTTGGGCGGTAAAGGCGCCGATCAAGAGCCGAGTGGAGTTTCGCTCGTTCAACCTGCTCGACAGTTACGCCAGCCTGGGCAAGTTCGACATGGTGTTCTGCCGCAACGTGCTGATCTACTTTTCGGCCGAAGTGAAGAAAGACATCCTGTTGCGTATCCATGGCACGCTCAAGCGTGGCGGCTACTTGTTCCTCGGAGCGTCTGAGGCGCTTAACGGCCTGCCGGATCACTACCAGATGGTGCAGTGCAGCCCTGGCATCATCTACCAGGCCAAGTAAACAAGGCCTGTACAGTCAAAAATGTGGGAGGGGGCTTGCCCCCGATAGCGTCGGATCAGTCACCTATCCATGACTTGATACACCGCTATCGGAGGCAAGCCTCCTCCCACTTTTAGTTTTGCGGCAATCCCCCATTGCCGCTTTACTGGCGCCAAGCGGAAGCCGCTTGCCGCTTTTCTGGCATTGCCGCCGGTAATTTCTGCTTAAGTCCTTGATATATGGGGGCTGAAAAAATTGGCATGCACCTTGCTATACCTCTGTCAACGAACAGCAGGTCAGCCTAAAGGTTTCCGCCATGAGCATCAGCTTCGATAAAGCGCTCGGTATCCATGAACAAGCCCTGGGCTTTCGCGCCCAGCGTGCCGAAGTCCTGGCCAACAACATTGCCAACGCCGATACCCCGAACTACAAGGCTCGGGATCTGGATTTCTCCGCCGTGCTCGCTGCACAGCAGGACAAGACCAAAAACGGCACCTTTGCCTTGAATATGACCAACAGCCGTCATATCGAAGCGCAAGGCCTGAGCAGTGGTGACGAGTCGCTGCTGTATCGCACGCCGATGCAGCCATCCATCGATCAGAACACCGTCGACGCGCAGCTGGAGCAATCTGCCTATGCCGAGAACTCGGTGAACTTTCAGGCCAGCTTCACCCTGCTCAACAGTAAATTCAAAGGGCTGATGTCAGCCCTGCGTGGAGAGTAAGCCATGTCCCTGTCCAGTGTTTTCAATATTGCCGGCAGTGGCATGAGCGCGCAGACCACGCGCTTGAACACCGTCGCCAGTAACATCGCCAACGCCGAGACCGTGTCTTCGAGCATTGACCAAACCTACCGCGCCCGTCACCCGGTGTTCGCCACCATGTTCCAGGGCGGCCAGAGCGGTGGCAGCGATTCGCTGTTCCAGAACCAGGACGCCGCGGGCCAGGGTGTGCAGGTACTCGGCGTAGTCGAGGATCAAAGCAACCTGGAAGCCCGTTACGAGCCCAACCATCCGGCGGCGAACGAAAAAGGCTACGTGTACTACCCGAACGTCAATGTGGTCGAGGAAATGGCGGACATGATTTCGGCCAGCCGCTCGTTCCAGACCAACGCGGAAATGATGAACACCGCCAAAACCATGATGCAGAAGGTCCTGACCCTGGGTCAGTGATAAGGGGCGCCAACCATGGCCATTGTCGATACGTCTAATAACACGGCGGTTCAAGACCTTTTCAACTCGAAGGTCAAGACGGCGTCGGACAACACTAACTTAGCGGATGCTTCCAAGGCCGCGACCGGCAGCCAGTCACTGGGCAAGGACGCATTCTTGCAGTTGCTGGTCACCCAGCTGAAAAACCAGAACCCGCTGTCGCCCCAGGACAACGGCGCGTTCGTTGCCCAACTGGCGCAATTCAGCAGCCTGGAAGGCATCAACACCCTCAATGACTCGGTGAATTCGATTTCCAGCAACTTCAGCTCCTCCCAGGCGCTGCAGGCTTCGTCGCTGGTAGGTCGTTCGATCATCACCCAGACCGACAAGGCTTTGGTCGATACCAGCAAGAGCATGACCGGTTCGGTGGCGGTGACGGCGGCGACGGGCAACGTCTCCGTCAAGATTACCGACAAGGACGGCAACGTGGTCCGCACCATCGATATGGGCGCCCAAAGCGCCGGCACGTCCGACTTCATCTGGGACGGCAAGAACGACAAAGGTGAGGTGGCGGCAGCGGGTACTTATACCTTCGCGGCCACGACCAAGAACGACAAAGGCGACTCGGTGGCCCTGGCGACTTCGCTGCCGGCAACGGTGACCAGCGTGACGCTGAGCAAGACCGGCGGCGAAATGCTGCTGAACCTGGCGGGCGGCATGGGCAGCGTCAAGCTGTCGCAAATTCAGACTATCGGTACATAGAGCCGGCTAAATACGGCAGAAGGAGAGAAACATGTCTTTTAACATCGGCCTTAGCGGCCTCTATGCAGCCAACAAACAACTGGACGTGACGGGCAACAACATCGCCAACGTCGCGACCACTGGCTTCAAATCCTCTCGTGCGGAATTCGCCGATATCTACGCTGCCTCCAAGCTGGGCACCGGTCAGAACAGCATTGGTAACGGTGTGAACCTGGCGGCGGTGTCACAGCAGTTCACACAAGGTGACGTCAATGGCAGCGGCGGTATCCTGGATATGGCGATTCAGGGCGGCGGCTTCTTCGTGCAGAAAGGCAGCGACGGCTCCCTGGAGTACACCCGTTCCGGTGCGTTCCGTGCCGACAAGGACGGCTACATCACCAACAACACCGGCACCTCGCGTCTACAGGGTTACGCAGCGGATGAAGACGGCAAGATCATCAAGGGCGGCCTGACCGACCTGCAACTGAACCTGTCGAATCTGCCGCCCAAGGCGTCTACCAAAGTGGACTCCACCAGTAACCTGAACTCTTCTGAGCCGGTGATCGACCAGACGCTCAAGCCGTTCAACCCTACCGATACCAGCACCTTCACCACCCAGTACAGCACTACGTTGTACGACTCCCAGGGTAATGCGCACCCGATGGTGCAGTACCTGGTGAAAACCGACGGCAACAAGTGGAACGCCTACACCCTGATCGACGGCCGCAACCCGAACGGTTCGGCGCCTACCGGCACACCGTCCACGCCGCCTGTTCCGTCGACCCTGAGCTTTGATGGCGCGGGCAAACTTACCGGTATTCTCACCGGGACTGTTTCCAGCACGACTCTGAACATCACCGGCTGGGTGCCAGGCACCGTGACCAATGGTGTGTGGAAGGCAAATGGTGCGGATGCCAACCCGACCGGTATCGCCATCAACATGGCCAACATCACGCAGTACAACTCCGCCACTTACCGTAACCCACCGGTGACCGACGGTTATGCGACTGGCCAGATCACCGGCCTGAAAATTGACGGCAGCGGTGTACTGTTCGCCACGTTCAGCAACCAGCAGAGCAAGGCCATCGGCCAGATATCTCTGGCCAGCTTCAACAATGAGCAGGGGCTGCAGCCTTCCGGCGGCACTTCCTGGCGTGAAACCTTTGCTTCGGGCCAACCGGGTTACGACACCCCTCAGGCCGGTACCTTGGGTTCGATCGTGGCCAACTCGCTTGAGAACTCCAACGTCAACCTGACCAACGAACTGGTAGACCTGATCAAGGCCCAGAGCAACTACCAGGCGAACGCCAAGACCATCTCGACCCAGAGCACCATTATGCAGACCATCATTCAGATGACCTGATGCCATGGCGTTATGCGTTTGACTTAAAGCCCCTCCATCGAGGGGTTTTTTTTTAATCAATATCATCTGGAACGCCCTACACCCCCAATACCACCCAGGAAGCGGCGAGCCGTTGAGTGTGTGATTTTGGTTGGGGGAGAGCGATGGGAAATCAGTGGCAGGTGGGTCTTGTCGGGACCGGAGCGCATTTTCCTGCTGGAGCGGCACCGCTTTATTTGAGCGAAAAAGGCGCGACAGTCAATATTAACGATGACGTGAGCGCAAATAAGAGCGCCGTCGCAACACTGCTCAAGGAGCTTGACGACGCGCAAATTACCGGCAAGAGCCAGACCGTCCGGGAGCTACGCGACAAACTTAATGAGAAGCGCAAAGCGCTTGGCGACGAGGAGTTCAAAAAAATCCTTGAGCAACTCAAGGAAGAATGGCCGAGACGGTGGCTGGATCTTTTGAAGATGCTGTTTCCGGATTTGTTCCCTGATGAGCCTTCTCCTTCTCCGCAGCCATCACCTGGTGGTGGTGGTGGTGGTGGTGGTGGTGGTGGTGGCAGGGTCAACCCTACGGACTTCGGTCCCGTGCAGGCTATGACCAACAAGCCGTTTACTGAAGGCGCCAAGTACACTGATTATAAAATCGACAAAAGCAATCCGGGGCAAAAACCTGGCATGTCTAGAGAGGCCGGCAATATCTGGAGCGGTTTCAAGCAAGGTCCTGATGGGAACTGCACCACAGTGGCTGCAATAAAGGCTGCAATGATGAAGTTTGGTCAGAAACCCACCGATATTTTCAAGGACGTGACAGCCAATGGCGATGGTTGGGATATACAGATGCGAGATGGGTTCCAACTCCATCTAAGCAAGAGCGAACTGCAGCAGGCCGCCCAGCAGGCTCGGTTCATGGGTGATGATGCGGGCATGATGACCGATGCCAACTTCTTATACGCAGCAAGTGCAAAGCGGGCTCATATGGAGGGCAATCAGGGATGGGGATTTGGTAATGACGCTAATGCACGCAGAAGCTTCGCAGATGCGTTGGTCAGTTTGAATGACGGTGAAATGCTCTCCGAGGGACTTGATCGCCTGGGGTTGAAAGGTTTGTACCGGCAATCTTCAAGTTCTGAGCTTGCGAGCGGCGTGCTTGGCGTCGTGGCTTATGGCGGCCATGCGATGGCATCCATTGGCGGACATGTGGAGCTATGGGGCGGACGAGGCGGCCAGCCTCAGAATGGTGGCGAGGCGTATGCATTCAAATAATGGCAAAGACCGTTCAGGATTCGTGGCGCTGTAAAAACAAAAAAGCCCGTCAATCCAAAGGGATGACGGGCTTTTTAGTCATGAGCTCAGCTTATTGGCAAGCTTCGCAATCCGGCTCGTCGATAGCACAGGCCTTTGGCACTGGCGCTGGGCCGGCCGGGGCGGCGAGTACCGAATCATCACCGTGGTTGCCGCTGGACACTGCGTTCAGCTTACCGGTGTTGATGGTCGACTTCTCGGTGCTGGTTGCGGCCAGGGCGCGGAGGTAATAGGTGGTTTTCAGGCCACGGTACCAAGCCATGCGGTAGGTCACGTCCAACTTCTTGCCCGAAGCGCCGGCGATGTACAGGTTCAGGGACTGCGCCTGGTCGATCCACTTCTGACGACGGCTGGCAGCGTCAACGATCCACTTGGTGTCCACTTCGAAGGCAGTCGCGTAGAGCTCTTTGAGTTCTTGCGGGATGCGCTCGATCTGCTGCACGGAACCGTCGTAGTACTTCAGGTCGTTGATCATCACCGAGTCCCACAGGCCGCGGGCTTTCAGGTCGCGAACCAGGTACGGGTTGATCACGGTGAATTCGCCCGACAGGTTCGATTTCACATACAGGTTCTGGTAAGTCGGTTCGATCGACTGCGACACGCCGGTGATGTTGGCGATGGTGGCGGTCGGTGCGATGGCCATGATGTTGGAGTTACGAATACCTTTCTGCACACGGGCACGTACCGGCGCCCAGTCTAGGGTTTCGTTCAGGTCAACGTCGATGTACTTCTGGCCACGGGCTTCGATCAGGATCTGTTGCGAGTCCAGCGGCAGGATGCCCTTGGACCACAGCGAACCCTGGAATGTCTCGTAGGCGCCGCGCTCGTCGGCCAGGTCGCAGGAAGCCTGGATCGCGTAGTAGCTGACCGCTTCCATGGACTTGTCGGCGAACTCGACCGCAGCGTCCGAACCGTAAGGAATGTGCTGCAGGTACAACGCGTCCTGGAAGCCCATGATCCCCAGACCCACTGGGCGGTGCTTGAAGTTGGAGTTCTGCGCCTGTGGCACCGAGTAGTAGTTGATGTCGATCACGTTATCGAGCATGCGTACGGCGGTGTTGACGGTGCGCTCCAGCTTGGCGGTGTCCAACTTGCCGTTGACGATGTGGTTCGGCAGGTTGATCGAGCCCAGGTTGCAAACGGCGATCTCGTCCTTGTTGGTGTTCAAGGTGATCTCGGTGCACAGGTTGGAGCTGTGGACCACGCCCACGTGCTGCTGCGGGCTGCGCAGGTTGCACGGGTCCTTGAAGGTCAGCCACGGGTGGCCGGTTTCGAACAGCATGGACAGCATCTTGCGCCACAGGTCTTTGGCCTGGATGGTCTTGAACAGCTTGACCTTGCCTGGGTACTCGGTGAGGGCTTCGTAGTACTCGTAGCGCTCTTCGAAGGCCTTGCCGGTCAGGTCGTGCAGGTCCGGTACTTCGGAGGGCGAGAACAGGGTCCACTTGCCGTCATCGAAGACGCGCTTCATGAACAGGTCAGGAATCCAGTTGGCGGTGTTCATGTCGTGGGTACGACGACGGTCGTCACCGGTGTTCTTGCGCAGCTCGATGAACTCTTCGATGTCCATGTGCCAGGTTTCCAGGTAGGCACACACAGCGCCTTTGCGCTTGCCACCCTGGTTAACGGCGACGGCGGTGTCGTTCACCACTTTCAGGAACGGTACGACGCCCTGAGACTTGCCGTTGGTGCCCTTGATGTAGGAGCCCAGTGCACGCACCGGCGTCCAGTCGTTGCCCAGGCCACCGGCGAATTTGGACAACATGGCGTTGTCGTGGATCGCGTGATAGATGCCCGACAGGTCGTCCGGCACGGTGGTCAGGTAGCAGCTGGACAGCTGTGGGCGCAGGGTGCCGGCGTTGAACAGCGTCGGTGTCGAGGACATGTAGTCGAAGGACGACAGCAAGTTGTAGAACTCGATGGCGCGGTCTTCTTTGTGCTTCTCTTCGATCGCCAGGCCCATGGCCACGCGCATGAAGAACACTTGCGGCAGTTCGAAGCGGATACCGTCCTTGTGGATGAAGTAACGGTCGTACAGGGTTTGCAGACCCAGGTAGGTGAACTGCTGGTCACGCTCGTGGTTGATGGCCTTGCCGAGCTTTTCCAGGTCGAAAGTGGCCAGGACCGGGTTCAGCAATTCGAATTCGATACCCTTGGCGATGTACGCAGGCAGGGCCTTGGCGTACAGGTCGGCCATTTCATGGTGGGTGGCGCTTTCGGCGACTTTCAGGAAGCCCAGGCCTTCGGCACGCAGGGTGTCCATCAGCAGGCGTGCGGTCACGAACGAGTAGTTCGGCTCGCGTTCAACCAGGGTACGGGCAGTCATCACCAGCGCGGTGTTGACGTCGGTCAGGGCCACGCCGTCGTACAGGTTCTTCAGGGTTTCGCGTTGGATCAGGTCGCCGTCGACTTCTTCCAGGCCTTCGCAGGCCTCGGTGATGATGGTGTTCAGGCGGCCGAGGTCCAGCGGCGCAAAGCTGCCGTCGGCCAGGGTGATGCGGATCGACGGGTGCGCTTGTACCGCTGCTTCTTCGGCGGGAGTGCGCACGGCACGTTCCTTGGCGCGCGAATCGCGGTAGATCACGTAGTCGCGGGCGACTTTCTGTTCGCCGGCACGCATCAGGGCCAGTTCGACCTGATCCTGGATTTCTTCGATGTGGATGGTGCCGCCCGAGGGCATGCGACGCTTGAAGGTTGCGGTGACTTGTTCGGTCAGGCGGGCAACGGTGTCGTGGATACGCGACGAGGCGGCAGCGGTGCCGCCTTCAACTGCAAGAAACGCTTTGGTGATGGCGACGGTGATTTTGTCATCGGTGTAAGGAACGACAGTGCCGTTACGCTTGATCACGCGCAGTTGGCCAGGTGCAGTGGCGGACAGATCCATAGTCGAATCGGCGGCCTGCGGCACGGAGCCCTGCGGGTTCTCGCGAGTTGTGTCGGTTTGCATGGGGGGGTGTCTCCACATTCTATATTTATTTGGGCACCATCACGGTGCCCACCGTTCCGTCCTGAAGCACTTACAGCAGGCCTGGGCCTGGCATAACAACTTCGGGACAGTAGGAAGGGGGCTGTTCGCGCCGCTTCCATGCCGAAGTCTTCGGTTCGGGGCTCAATGCCCGTGGCCGTATTCCTGGTAGGTGACAGTTGCCGGATTCAAGCACTGCAACACCCATACCGTTTTACGCTGTTGAAGCTTGAAAACGGTCGCCATCCGCGTGCGCGGTTTGGGCTTTCAAAAATTGCTTTGGTTCAACCAAACGGGAGCAAGAAATGACTTGAGTTTCTTGTCTGATCTGTGTTTGGTGGTTTCGCTTAAAACCCTACATGTAGGGGTTTTTTAGCGCCGAGCTACAAGATAATGCGTTTTGGAGGGCTTAGCAACGCACGGCCTGTGGATAACGCTGTGGGTAAAATGTGTATGAAACGTGGAACGCCCGCGTAGGCCGCAGCACTGCTGGATTCAGCCGTTTGTCACTGAATATTCCAAGATGAAAACAGCCGGTTGGATTTTTGAGGGCGCGAACCCTATCACAAAAAAAGGTGATCACCGAATGGATTTCCTGGCTTGTGTTTGAAGGCTGGCCCATGGCTACAATCGGCGGTAGTTTGCCCTTGCCAGATGACAGCTGTAGGAGCGCGCCTTCCTGCAGACGAGCTCGGCGATCACCCTGGCATCTTGCATAGACGCGGGCCCCTTGGGCTTCTCCAACAATAAATACAACCGAGGTAGCGGATGGAGCATGACGCCTGGCAAATCCTGATCGTCGAAGACGACGAGCGATTGGCCGAGTTGACCCGTGATTACCTGCAAAGCAACGGTCTGAGGGTTGCGGTGGAAGGCAATGGAGCGCTGGCGGCTGAGCGCATCATCGACGAGCAACCGGACCTGGTGATCCTCGACCTGATGCTGCCTGGCGAAGACGGCCTGAGCATCTGCCGCAAAGTGCGCGAACGCTATGACGGCGTGATCCTGATGCTCACCGCGCGCACCGACGACATGGACCAAGTGCTCGGCCTCGACCTGGGCGCCGACGATTATGTGTGCAAACCCGTGCGTCCGCGCTTGTTGTTGGCGCGTATCCAAGCGCTGTTGCGCCGCAGCGAGCCGGCAGAACCGGCGACGGTGGAGCTGCAACGGCGCCTGCAGTTCGGCCCGCTGGTGGTGGACAACGCCCTGCGCGAAGCCTGGCTGCATGACACCGGTATCGAGCTGACCAGCGCTGAGTTCGACCTGCTGTGGCTGCTGGTGGCCAACGCCGGGCGCATCCTGTCCCGCGAAGAAATCTTCATCGCCCTGCGTGGCGTCGGCTATGACGGCCAGGATCGCTCCATCGATGTGCGCATCTCGCGGATTCGCCCGAAAATCGGCGACGACCCGATCCACCCACGCCTGATCAAGACCATCCGTAGTAAAGGCTACCTGTTCGTCCCCGAAGCCGCCGCTGACATGCCGCTGTGAACTCGATCTTCCTGCGTATCTACGGCGGCATGTGCGCCGCGCTGATCCTGGTGGCGTTGCTTGGCGTGCTGGCGCTGCACCTGCTTAATGAGGTGCGCAGTGGTCAGTATCGCGAACGCTTGGCCCACGGCACGTTTGCCTTGATGGGCGACAACCTGCAGCCCATGAGCGCCATTGAACGTCAGCGCGCCCTGGCGGTATGGGAACGTCTGTTAGGCATTCCTCTGGAGTTGCGCACCCTCGCCGAAGCCCGCCTGGACCTCAGCCAGCGCACGCGCCTGCAACGCGGCCAAGTTCTGGTGGAACAGACCGGCCCCCACGCGGCGCGGGTGGTGCGCCTGGTCAGCGAGCAGGAACAACTGGTGCTGACCGGCGAAGTGCAGCAGATCAGCGAGCAATTGGCCCGCGCGACTATTTATTTACTGGCCGATGAGCTGGTGCGCTATCCCGAGGCCGAGCAGCCGCAGCGGCTGGCGGATATCAAAGAAGCCAAGGGTTTCGGCTTCGACATGCATTTGATGACCCTCGACCAGGCCGACATGGACGATGATCAGCGTCGGCGCGTGTCCGAGGGCGACACGGTGATGGCACTAGGCAAGGGCGGCGATTCGATCCGCGTGTTCGCCGGTATGGTCGGCACGCCGTGGGTGCTGGAAATCGGCCCGTTGTACCAAATGAACCCGTACCCGGCGCAATGGCTGATCCTGATTGCGTTGATCGGCCTGACCCTGATCGGCTTAATCGTCTATTTCTTAGTCCGTCAGTTGGAGCGCCGGCTCAAAGGGCTGGAAGCGGCGGCTACCCGTATCGCCAAGGGCAATCTGCAAGTGCGCGTACCGGCCCGTGGCGCGGACTCGGTGGGGCGCTTGGCGGCGGCGTTCAATGGCATGGCCGAGCACTTGCAGCAATTGCTGGCGATCCAGCGCGAACTGGTGCGTGCGGTGTCCCATGAACTGCGCACGCCAGTGGCGCGCCTGCGCTTTGGCCTGGAGATGCTAGGCGATGCCGCCACGCCGGAAGCGCGACGCAAGTACCTGGACGGTATGGACAGCGATATCCAGGATCTGGATGGACTGGTGGACGAAATGCTCACCTACGCACGCCTGGAGCAAGGCTCGCCGGCGCTGAATTTCCAGCGGGTGGACCTCAATGCGTTGCTCGATCAGGTGATCGGCGAATTGTCGCCACTGCGCCCGCAGATCACCGTCAGTCGTGGCATTTGTCTGTCATCGGTGCATTGGGATGATGCCTGGGTCGATGCCGAGCCGCGTTATCTGCATCGCGCGTTGCAGAACCTGGTGTCCAATGCCATGCGTCATGCCCAGGGGCAAGTGTTGATCAGTTATCAGGTGGGCCAGGTACGTTGCCGCATCGACGTGGAGGATGACGGCCCCGGCGTGCCGCAAAGCGCTTGGGAGCGTATCTTCACGCCGTTCCTGCGCCTGGACGACAGTCGCACCCGCGCTTCGGGAGGCCATGGTTTGGGCCTGTCTATCGTACGACGCATCATTTATTGGCACGGCGGGCGGGCGTTGATCGGTAAGAGCAACAACCTGGGCGGGGCGTGTTTCAGCCTGAGCTGGCCGCGGAGCCAAGAAAAACCGGCAGATTGATCAATGGGGCTGGTTGGATACCGCGACGACGCTCAAGAGCTGACCATCGTCAAGCGCAAACTGCCCCTGCAACTCTTTGCCCTGGCACCACTCATGGGACAGGTCCGTCAGCAACCGCAGGCGCACCTGGCCTGTTTCGGACCACTCCAGCAACTCGGCGTGCTCAAAGTAAAAGCGCTTCTGCACAATCGGATAGAGCGCCTTGAACAGGCTCTCCTTGATGGAAAACGTCAAGGTCACCAGCAGGGCGACCTGCTCTGGCGCCAGGGCGACCATGCGTTGCAACTCATCGGCGGTCAGGATTTCCGCGGCCAGGCGTTGCGCCCGCTCCAGGCTCAGCAGGTTCTCCAAGTCCATCCCCAGGCCGCGCCACTGCGCCTTGTGCCCGACAATCGCGGCGGCGTGGCCGGTGCTGTGGGTGATGGAGCCGCTGATAGACGCGGGCCATACCGGCGCGCGGTCTTCGCCAATGGCCGGGATGCAGTCGCGGTGACCGAGCTGATGCAGCGCGGCGCGGGCGCACACACGGCCGGCGAGGAACTCGGCCTGACGCTTGGCGACCGAACGCTGGATACTGGCCGGCGGCGGCACGGCGCAACGTTGGAAATCATCCGCTACCAGTGACGCAGGATCGAAGCGGGTGCTGAGGAATACCGTGCCCGGCAAGCGTTCGGGTAACGGCCAGCGGGCGTCAAGTGGGGTGCAGCAAGCGGGTAGAGGATTCATGGGCGCTATTTTGCCCAGTTGCCGCGCCACAGGATAGCCCGCGCCGGTTCAGGTTGGGTTCAGAGCCTGTTCAGGGGGAGTTCAGGGGCGCTTGCGTAGTCTGGCTCTACAGCCAAACGCGTATGAGGTAACACCATGACTGCGATCAAAAAGCTGATGCTGGCCTTGACCTTGCTGAGTGCCACCGCTGGCGCCCAGGCATCCGAAGGCGCTTTCGCCGAATTCGGCAGGGAGAAAACCAGGAAGCCCAGTAGCCTGATCCATCGTGTGAACTTCGAAGAGGTCAGCAGCCAGGTCTCGCCCTGGGGCCAGCCCTTGGCCGCCACCGCCGCGCAGCCAGCCTACCGCGTCGGTTATGCGCACCTGACCGGCCAATTCAATGGCATTAAACTGCGCCCGCAAGACCTGCAGGGCCGCTATGATGTCACCCAGTCGGACAGTTGATTTGCTTTGGAGAGCCTTATGAAATTGCTGGTGGTGGAAGATGAGGCGCTGCTGCGCCATCACCTGTTTACCCGCCTGACCGACAGTGGCCATGTGGTCGAGGCTGTGGCCAACGCCGAGGAAGCCTTGTACCAGACCGGCCAGTTCAATCACGACCTGGCCATCATCGACCTGGGCCTGCCCGGCATGGGCGGCCTGGACCTGATTCGCCAGTTGCGCGCCAAGGGCAAGACGTTCCCGATCCTGATCCTCACCGCGCGCGGCAACTGGCAGGACAAGGTCGAAGGCCTGGCCGCCGGCGCCGACGACTACGTGGTCAAACCCTTCCAGTTCGAAGAGCTGGAAGCGCGGATGAATGCGTTGTTGCGCCGCTCCAGCGGGTTTACCCAGTCCACCATCGTCGCCGGGCCGTTGCTGCTGGATATCAACCGCAAGCAAGCCTCCCTCGACGAGCAACCCCTGGCGCTGACCGCCTACGAATACCGCATCCTCGAATACCTGATGCGCCATCACCAGCAAGTGGTGGCCAAGGATCGTTTGATGGAGCAGTTGTACCCGGACGACGACGAGCGCGACCCGAATGTCATCGAAGTGCTGGTCGGCCGCCTGCGCCGCAAATTGGAAGGCCCGGCCGGGTTCAAGCCAATCGACACCGTGCGTGGCCTGGGCTACCTGTTCAATGAGCGCTGCCGTTGATTCGCTCGTTACGTGTGCGTTTGATGCTGGCGGCCGCCACCCTGGCCGTGCTGTTTATGCTCGGTTTGCTGCCGGCAATGCAAGGCGCCTTCAGCCTGGCGTTGCAGGATTCCATCGAGCAGCGCCTGGCGTCGGACGTCACCACGCTGATCTCCGCCGCGCGGGTGGAAAACAACCACTTGCTGATGCCTGCGCAATTGCCCGATGAGCGCTTCAACCTCGCCGACAGTCGGCTGCTGGGTTACATCTACGACCGCGAAGGCCATTTGGTATGGCGCTCGCGCGCGACCCGCGAAGAAAACATCAACTACAAACCGCGCTATGACGGACGCGGCAATGAGTTTGCGCGGATTCGCGAAGACAACGGCCAGGAATTCTTCGTGTATGACGTCGAGGTCAAGTTGCTCGGCGGCAAGAGCGCGGCGTTCAGCATCGTGGCCCTGCAACCGGTGCGCGAATACCAACTGACCCTCGAAGGCCTGCGCGAAAACCTCTATCTGGGCTTCGGCGCGGCATTGCTGGTGTTATTGACTCTGTTGTGGCTGGGCCTGACCTGGGGCTTGCAGGCGCTACGGCGGTTGAGCCAGGAACTGGACCAGATTGAAGGCGGCACCCGCGAGAGTTTGTCCGAGCAGCACCCCCGCGAGCTGCTGCGCCTGACGGGCTCGCTCAACCGCTTGTTGCACAGCGAACGGGAACAGCGGGCGCGTTACCGCGACTCCCTCGACGACCTGGCCCATAGCTTGAAAACCCCGCTGGCGGTCTTGCAGGGCGTGAGCGAAGACATGGCTCAACGCCCTGCGGACCGCGACCAGGCCAGGGTGCTGCAAACACAGATCGAGCGCATGAGCCAACAGATCAGCTACCAGTTGCAACGCGCCAGCCTGCGTAAAAGCGGCCTGGTGCGCCATCAGGTGCGCCTGGAGCCGGTAGTGCAAAGCCTTTGCGATACCCTGGGCAAGGTGTACCGCGACAAAGCGGTGACGGTGTCTTTCCAGCTACCAGAGGAGTGTGACGTGCCCATCGAGAAGGGCGCCTTGCTCGAACTACTTGGCAACCTGCTGGAAAACGCCTACCGCCTGTGCCTGAGCCAGGTGCGCGTCAGCCTGGTGGAAAGCGACGACGGCACCGAGTTGTGCATCGAAGATGACGGCCCCGGTGTGCCGCCGGACCAACGTGCGCGCATCCTGCAACGTGGCGAGCGTCTGGACCGCCAACACCCGGGTCAGGGCATCGGCCTGGCGGTGGTCAAAGACATCATCGAAAGTTACGGCGCGCGCTTGACCCTGGACGATTCACCCCTGGGCGGCGCGGCGTTCAGGATTCACTTTCCGGCCGTGTGATCAGTTGTAGCTGGTTCGCTCGCCCGCATTTTTGATGCGCGAACCCGTACAAATGGGGAAGGGAGCTTGCTCCCGATGAGGCGCACCAACACCGCCTCTCTAACTCTCCTGCTCGCGATAGGCGCCCGGCGTCAGCCCCGTCCACTTCTTGAACGCCCGATGAAACGCCGAGGGTTCGGAGAATCCCAACTGTTCGGCAATTTCCTGCAATGACAAGTCCGCCCGTCCCAAGTGAAAAATGGCGATGTCTCGCCGCAGTTCATCCTTGAGTGCCTGGAAACTGGTGCCTTCTTCGCGCAGATGTCGGCGCAGGGTCTGCGGGCTGATGTGCAGGTGCTGGGCAACCGCTTCAAGGTCCGGCCAAGGCGTGCGGTCGCGGCTCAGCAGGCGGCGCAACTGGCTGCTCAGGCTGTCGCCTTCGTCCGGGCGTGAGAGCAGGTCGGCGGGGGAGCGTTCGAGGAAATGCTTGAGGGTACGCTCGTCCTGCAGCAGTGGCAGGCTCAAATAGCGCACCGGAAACACCAGGCTGCTGTTCGGTGCACCGAATACCTGAGGGCACGGGAACAGCAGATCATATTCGCTGGCGTGGGCCGGTTTCGGGTAGGCGAAGGTGGCCTGGTGCAGTCGAATGCGCTGGCCAATCAGCCAACTGCCCAGCCGATGCCAGATGACCAGTAGGCATTCACTGAGGAAGTGGTCCGGGTCCCAGAGTTGGGTGTGGTCCAGGCTTAAGTGCGCCATTTCCCCTTCACGCGTCAGCTGCCAGCGGGGCCCCTGCGGGAACAGGCTATAAAACAACAAGCCGCGTTCCAGAGCCTTCTCCAAGGTACGGCAGTGGATCAGCGCGTGGCACATCATGGCGAAGGTGCCGCGTTTGCTGGGGCCTTCAGCAAACCCCAGGTATTCGTCGTCCAGCGCCAACCAGAGCAATTGCAACAGTCGGGTAAATTGTTCCGGTGCGATGCGTGCGCGTGGTTCGCTCAACAGCTCCTGGGCAATGCCCACCTGCTGCAGCAGGGCCGAATAGTCGTAACCGACCCGCCGCGCACCGCCCAGGGCTGCGCGGGCAAAGTGGCTGGCGATGGTACGTTCGCGCATAGGGGGCCCTCGTCCATAGAACGGCCGATGGTAGCCACCACCTAGGGGGAGCGACAAGGCGGATATCCGCCAAATTGCAGGATGCTATCGGTCGGTACGGCGGAAATCCGCCATGTGCTCGTCTACTTGGAGGGGCCGCTTGTAAACGCAGGGCCCGCTGTCTTAAGGCATAAAGCGGATTTGCGCAAAGTGGCACGACGTTTGCGATAGGTAAGACAGCGCAGGACTTATCTCACAGCCCTCGCAAACAACAAATCCCTCCAGTGCAGGAGGGTTCGCAATTCAAGTGTCGTGGGCAATGGCGGATATTTGCCACACGGGACGATTGAGGAATTTTGCAATGACGACTCGTCAGCCACTCTACAAATCCCTGTATTTCCAGGTGATCGTTGCAATCGTTATCGGTATTTTGCTCGGTCACTTCTACCCGCAGACCGGCGTGGCCCTCAAGCCATTGGGTGACGGGTTCATCAAACTGATCAAAATGGTCATCGCCCCAATCATCTTCTGTACCGTTGTCAGCGGCATCGCCGGCATGCAGAACATGAAATCGGTGGGCAAAACCGGTGGCTATGCGCTGCTCTACTTCGAAATCGTCTCCACCATTGCCCTGCTGATCGGCCTGGTCGTCGTCAACGTCGTGCAACCGGGCGCCGGCATGCACATCGACGTGTCGACCCTGGACGCGTCCAAAGTGGCTGCTTACGTCACCGCCGGTAAAGACCAGAGCATTGTCGGCTTTATTCTTAACGTGATCCCGAACACCATCGTCGGCGCCTTCGCCAACGGCGACATTCTGCAAGTGCTGATGTTCTCGGTGATCTTCGGCTTTGCCCTGCACCGCCTGGGCGCTTACGGCAAGCCGGTGCTGGACTTTATTGATCGCTTCGCTCACGTGATGTTCAACATCATCAATATGATCATGAAGCTGGCGCCGATCGGTGCCCTGGGCGCCATGGCGTTCACCATCGGTGCCTACGGCGTGGGTTCCCTGGTGCAACTGGGCCAGTTGATGATCTGCTTCTACATCACCTGCGTGCTGTTTGTGGTCCTGGTGCTGGGCGCCATCTGCCGCGCTCACGGTTTCAGCGTGCTGAAATTGATCCGCTACATTCGTGAAGAGCTGCTGATCGTTCTGGGTACATCCTCCTCCGAATCCGCGTTGCCACGCATGCTGATCAAGATGGAGCGCCTGGGTGCGAAGAAATCCGTAGTAGGTCTGGTGATCCCGACCGGCTACTCCTTCAATCTCGACGGTACCTCGATCTACCTGACCATGGCGGCCGTGTTTATCGCTCAGGCGACCGACACCCATATGGACATCACCCACCAGATCACCCTGCTGCTGGTGCTGCTGCTGTCCTCCAAAGGTGCTGCGGGCGTGACTGGTAGTGGTTTCATCGTACTGGCTGCAACCCTGTCGGCCGTTGGCCACCTGCCGGTTGCCGGTCTGGCGCTGATTCTGGGTATCGACCGTTTCATGTCCGAAGCCCGTGCGCTGACCAACCTGGTGGGTAACGCCGTTGCCACCATCGTTGTGGCCAAGTGGGTGAAAGAACTGGATACCGACAAGCTGCACAGCGAACTGGCATCGGGCGGGACCGGTATTTCCGAAACCCGTGAACTCGATGACCTGGGTGTGGCCGAAGGTCCTGCACCGGTGGTCAAGTAAGCCGCTGATGGCGTGAACTGACGCCCCCAGCTCTGCGCAAACGCCCCGACTTGTTCGGGGCGTTTGCGTTTCTGGCGCGCGGCACCCGGGTTATTTTTTGGTTACAGTAAGCGCGATATTGCCCGCGGGAGGCTTGATGGACAGTGTGGATCTGAATGTGCTGCGCAGTGTGCTGGAGTGGCGTCGTGCCGGGCAGCGAGTGGTGTTGTACAGCGTGGTCCAGACCTGGGGCAGCGCGCCGCGTCCACCGGGCGCCATGTTGGCGCTGCGCGGCGATGGTATCGTCATCGGCTCGGTGTCTGGTGGTTGCATCGAAGATGACCTGATAGCCCGCTTGCACGACGGCCGCCTGACGGACGACGGGCCGCCGGTGCAGTTAGTGACCTACGGCGTGACCCAGGACGAGGCCGCGCGTTTTGGCCTGCCCTGCGGCGGCACCTTGCGCCTGACCGAAGAGCGGGTGCTGGACTGGCAATGGGTCGCCGACCTGTTGGCGCGTTGCGAAGCCCATGAGATCGTCGCGCGGGAACTGAACCTGGCCACGGGCGAGGTTACCTTGAGCAGCGCCACCAAGACCGATGGCCTGAATTTCGACGGTGAACGCTTGCGCGCCATCTATGGCCCGCGCTGGCGTCTGCTGCTGATCGGCGCCGGGCAATTGTCGCGGTACGTGGCGGAAATGGCGCGCTTATTGGATTTCGAAGTGCTTATCTGCGACCCCCGCGAAGAGTTCGTCTACGGTTGGGAGGCGCAACACGGGCGCTTCGTGCCCGGTATGCCCGATGAAGCGGTACTGTCTATCCAGACCGACGAGCGTACGGCCATCGTTTGCCTGACCCATGACCCGCGCCTGGACGATATGGCGCTGCTGACGGCGTTGGATTCCCGGGCGTTCTACATTGGCGCGCTGGGCTCGCGGGTCAACAGTCAGAAGCGCCGGGAGAACTTGTCGGCGCTGGGCCTGTCGGCGCAGGCGATAGCGCGGCTACATGGGCCGATCGGCTTGCATATCGGCAGTCATACGCCGTCGGAAATCGCACTGTCGCTGATGGCGGAAATTGTCGCGATCAAAAACGGTGTAGCACCGATGCAGAAAAAGCCGCTGCCGGTGGTGGCCGAATGACCGTCACCGCGATTGTGCTGGCGGCGGGGCAGGGCAGTCGTTTCCGCGCCGAGGCGGGAGCTGATCAGGATAAATTGCTGGCGCCTTGCCTGGGGCTGGACGGGGTGACGCGGCCGGTGATCGAGCAGGTGTTGGTGAATTTGCCGACGTGCGTGGTAGAGCGCTGGCTGGTGACGTCGCCGGAGCGTGCCGAGGTGATTCAGTTGGCCGAGGCACATGGGTGTAAGGTTTTGCAACTGACGTCGGCAGGCATGGGCGACAGTATCGCAGCGGCGGTAGCGGCCAGCGCTACGGCCGAAGGTTGGTTGGTGGTACTGGGGGATATGCCCTTTATCCAGTCATCCAGCATCGAGCAAGTGATTCAGGGGCTGCCGGAGCAGGGCATTCGCGTGCCAGTGCAGGATGGCCGTTATGGTCACCCTGTGGCGTTTGGGCGTGACTTCGGGCCGGGGTTGAAGACGCTAGCGGGTGATCGAGGTGCCAGGCTCTTGTTTACACCGACGGCTGTGAGGGAGGTGCCGGTGAATGACCCAGGCGTGTTATGGGATGTGGATGTACCAGAGCGACTGAATTACCGCTGATCCGATATAAAAAAGCCCCGCCTGATCACTCAGGCGGGGCTTTTTAGTAGCGGTTGGAATCAGACGAGAGGTTTAGGCTCGTGTTCTTCTTCCTGAACTTTGCGCTCGGCCACTTCTTCGACAGCAGAGTGCTCAGTCACGGTTTCTGCAGCCGGGGCTGGCGCCTCGACAGCTTCAACCACAGCCGGTGCAGCAGCTGCCGCAGCGGCGGCCGCCTCGGCTTCCTTGCGACGACGACGCACTTCACGCGGGTCGTTCGGCGCACGGCCGTTTTCGGTCAAGGCGCTGGCCGGTGCCGCTTCAACTACCGGCGCGGCGACTTCGGCAACCACGGGCGCTTCAACCACAGGCGCAGGTTCAACCACCGGAGCGGCCTCCACCACGGGTGCAGGCTCGGCAACTACCACTTCGGCAACCGGTGCCGGTGCTTCTTCCGCCGCCGGCGCAGGCGCTTCAACCGGCGCAGCAGGTTCGGCGGTCCACTGGAAGGCGGTCTGTTCTTCACGAACTTCGCGCACTGCCGGGGCGGCTTCTTCTACAGCCGGCGCTTGTGCAGCGGCTTCAACCACGGGTTCAGGCTCAGCCACTGGCGCCACTTCAACCGCAACCACGTCGGTCACTGGCTGGGCGTCGCGAACCGGTGCGACTTCCACTTCCGGTACCACGGGGGCTTCGATCGGAGTTGTTGCTTCTACTACCGGCGCTTCAACTGCTGGGGGCTGCACGACAGGCGTTTCGGCGACAACGGTGTCCTCGACAGCGGCGGTAGCGCGTTCAGCCTGCTGATGAGCCTGGGCTTCAGCCGGTGCACTGATAACCGAGCTGGCAACCGCTGCGGTAACGGCCAGACCTGCAGCCAGTTCAGTAGTGGTCGGCTCGTTGTTGGCGCCTTCGGTGTTCTCGCCGGTCTCTTCCGAGCCTTCGATCACATTGCCGTTGGCATCACGCTGACGCTCACGACGGTTGCTGCGACGACGCTGGCCACGGGAGCGGCGGCGTGGACGATCGCCTTCGGCGTTGTCCTGACCGTCTTCCTGCAGCTGCTCTTCGCCGGTCAGCACTTCCTCTTCGCTTGCGGCAGCGGCCTGCTCGGCGCGCGGTTGACGCTCTTCACGCGGGGCACGAGGCTGGCGTTCTTCTCGTGGCGCACGCTCTTCGCGAGGCGCACGGGCTGGGCGTTCTTCGGTGGCAGCAGCAGCGGCAACGGCCGGGGCGGCATCCAGAGGCTCGCGCAGTTCACGCACACGCTCTTCACGCTCACCGCGAGGCTTGCGATCTTCACGCGGGGCACGCGGCGTACGTGGCGCGCGCTCTTCACGCGGTGCACGCTCTTCGCGGGCTACGGTCGGAGTGTCTTCGCGGGCTTCACGAGGCTGACGCTCTTCACGCGGCGCACGTTCTTCACGCGGTGCACGCTCTTCGCGAGGCTTGCGCTCTTCGTCACGGCGACCGTTGCGGTTACGGCTTTGCTGGCGACCGTTGCGACGCTCTTCGTTGCGCGCTGGGCGCTCGGCGGCAGGTTTTTCGACGACGACCGGTGCGACAGGCTCTTCCTTGGTGGCGAACAAGCTAACCAGGGATTTCACCAGGCCTTTGAACAGGCTTGGTTCAGGCATCGCGGCTGGTGCGGCAACCGGTGCAGCGGCCTCAACCGGAACCGGTGCGTTGGCACGGGCTGGAGCGGTCTTCACGGCGGCTTCCTGGCGGACCAGGGTGCGGGTTGCGGCGGCTGGCTGGACTTCTTCCACCTCGGCAGCGGCAGCAGCGATTTCGTAGCTGGACTGACCGCTGTGGGCTTCCGGGCTGTCATCACGCAGACGCTGCACTTCGAAGTGCGGCGTTTCGAGATGGTCGTTCGGCAGGATCACGATACGAGCGCGGGTACGCAGTTCGATCTTAGTGATCGAGTTGCGTTTTTCGTTGAGCAGGAACGCGGCCACCGGGATCGGCACCTGGGCGCGGACTTCGGCGGTACGGTCCTTCAGGGCTTCTTCTTCGATAAGGCGCAGGATTGCTAGCGACAGCGATTCAACGTCACGGATGATGCCGGTGCCGTTGCAACGCGGGCAGACGATGCCGCTGCTCTCGCCCAGGGAAGGACGCAGGCGCTGACGGGACATTTCCAGCAGGCCGAAGCGCGAGATGCGGCCCACTTGCACGCGGGCACGGTCGGCTTCGAGGCATTCGCGGACTTTTTCTTCCACGGCGCGCTGGTTCTTGGCCGGGGTCATGTCGATGAAGTCGATCACGATCAGGCCGCCGATGTCGCGCAGGCGCAGCTGGCGGGCAATTTCTTCGGCCGCTTCCAGGTTGGTCTGCAGGGCGGTTTCTTCGATGTCGCTACCTTTCGTGGCGCGCGCCGAGTTGATGTCGATGGACACCAGGGCTTCGGTCGGGTCGATCACGATGGAGCCGCCGGAAGGCAGTTCGACCACGCGCTGGAAAGCGGTCTCGATCTGGCTTTCGATCTGGAAACGGTTGAACAGTGGGACGCTGTCTTCGTACAGCTTGATCTTGCTGGCGTACTGCGGCATGACCTGGCGGATGAAGGTCAGGGCTTCGTCTTGGGCTTCGACGCTGTCGATCAGCACTTCGCCGATGTCCTGGCGCAGGTAGTCGCGGATGGCGCGGATGATTACGTTGCTTTCCTGGTAGATCAGGAACGGCGCGGAACGATCCAGCGAGGCTTCCTTGATGGCAGTCCACAGTTGCAGCAGGTAATCGAGGTCCCACTGCATCTCTTCGCTGCTGCGACCCAGGCCGGCAGTGCGCACGATCAGGCCCATGTCGGCCGGTGCGATCAGGCCGTTGAGCGCTTCACGCAGTTCGTTGCGCTCTTCGCCTTCGATGCGGCGGGAGATGCCGCCGGCACGCGGATTGTTCGGCATCAGTACCAAGTAGCGGCCGGCCAGGCTGATGAAGGTGGTCAGGGCGGCGCCCTTGTTGCCACGTTCTTCTTTTTCCACCTGAACGATGACTTCCTGGCCTTCGCTCAGGACGTCCTTGATGTTCACGCGGCCTTCTGGGGCTTTCTTGAAGTATTCGCGGGAGATTTCTTTGAGGGGCAGGAAGCCGTGGCGCTCGGAGCCGAAATCGACAAAGGCAGCCTCAAGGCTTGGTTCGATGCGAGTAATACGGCCTTTATAGATGTTGGCCTTTTTTTGCTCGCGTGCACCGGATTCGATGTCCAGGTCGTAGAGGCGTTGGCCATCTACCAGTGCAACACGCAACTCTTCGGGTTGAGTTGCGTTAATCAGCATTCTTTTCATGTTGTACCGTCGGTTTCCGGGCTGCCGGAAACGGCGTTCGGCACACACGACTTCTCACGGTCGGTGTCAGGTGCGTCAAGAGTGGTTGGCCACTCCAGTGTCCAGCAAAACCTGCCAATTGGGCGGGAGTCGCGACGGACGCGTCCTGCTTGTTAGCGGCGGTGACAAAGGCACCGCTTCAACAAAAGCTAAGGTCAGGAGGAGGAATCAACCGGCGACTGTGGACGAGATGAAGCGTCTAAATATAAGCCTAGTGCTACACGGTCCGACGGTTGTGCATCTCCACCCTACACGTATCCCTGATAATTCGGGTGCTGCCGCGCGCAGAATCCGCAGCGGGTTGGCATTTACCGTGTTCTCCAATGGGGAGTCCACGCTCATGGCTAAACAGGCCTGAATGAAAACGACTGCGCTCTCACTCAGCTCTTAACAGGCGTTGTTTCCGAAGCATTCGCCATGGTCTGGCTCAAAACTGACTGCACTTTGTGAACTGGCCGTAAATATCGGCGCCAAACGCGAGTATTCACTCTGCTTTTGGCACTCGCTTCAGGCCTCATGTCACCTGCGCTTGTTACAACTTTGAGCTTTCCAGGGTGGCAAACGCCCCGTAGGACGGCCTTGCGTCCTGATGAATTGCGATGGTCAGGGCCGGCAGTCTGCCGCAAGTCCTCTGGCCAGGCCGCTTTTGGCGGCGTTCGCGACTATAGCAGTAATGATTAAGTGCTTCAATTCCATAAAAAATTGTTATCATCGCCGCCATGACAACTACCGCCCCCCCGACCCCCAGCGTTCAGCTGCTTGAGGTCTCGCCGGAATATGCCGGCCAACGCATCGACAATTTTCTCCTGGCCAGGCTCAAAGGCGTGCCCAAGACCTTGATTTACCGCATCTTGCGTAAAGGCGAAGTGCGCGTGAACAAGGGGCGGATCAAGCCCGAGTATAAATTGCAGGCGGGCGATATCGTCCGTGTGCCGCCGGTTCGGGTGCCTGAGCGCGACGAGCCGGTGCCGCTGGCACAAGGCCTGCTGCAGCGCCTAGAAGCATCGATAGTTTTTGAAGACAACAAGCTGATTGTGATCAACAAGCCCTGCGGCATTGCGGTGCACGGCGGCAGCGGCCTGAATTTCGGCGTGATCGAAGCCTTTCGTCAGTTGCGCCCGGATGCCAAGGAGTTGGAATTGGTGCACCGTCTGGACCGCGACACCTCTGGCCTGCTGATGATCGCCAAAAAACGCAGCATGCTGCGTCATCTGCATACCGCTCTGCGCGGCGATGGCGTGGATAAGCGCTACATGGCGCTGGTGCGGGGCCACTGGGCCAGTTCGATCAAGAGCGTTCGTGCGCCGTTGCAGAAGAGCAACTTGCGCTCCGGCGAGCGCATGGTGGAGGTGGACGAGGAGGGCAAAGAGGCGCTGACTCTGTTCAAGGTGCTGCGCCGCTTCGGCGACTTCGCCACACTGGTGGAGGCCAAACCCGTTACCGGTCGTACCCACCAGATCCGCGTGCACACCTTGCACGCTGGTCACTGCATTGCCGGTGACACCAAGTATGGCGATGAAGATTTTTCCAAGGAAATTCGCGATCTGGGCGGTAAACGCCTGTTCCTTCACGCCTATATGCTGACCGTGCCGCTGCCCGATGGCGGTGAGCTCAAGCTGCAGGCGCCGGTTGATGAGATGTGGGCCAAGACCGTGGAGCGTTTGAGTGTCGCACCGTGACTACAAACTGCTGATTTTCGATTGGGATGGGACCCTGGCCAACTCCATTGGTCGCATCGTCGAATCGATGCACATGGCCTCGACCCGCTCGGGGTTCGAGCTGTGCAGCGACCTGGCGGTCAAAGGCATCATCGGCCTGGGCTTGCCTGAGGCGATTCGTACCTTGTATCCGCAGATCGCCGATCAAGAGTTGCTCGCATTCCGTGAGCACTACGCCGATCACTACATTGCACTGGAGGCCGAGCCTTCGCCTTTGTTCGAGGGTGTGCGCCAATCCCTGGAGGCGTTCCGTGCCGATGGCTACCACTTGGCTGTCGCCACCGGAAAGGCCCGTCGCGGTTTGGATCGGGTACTCAAGGCCCACGGTTTTGAAGATTATTTCGATATCACCCGCGCAGCCGATGAAACCGCCAGCAAGCCTCACCCTCTGATGTTGGAGGAGATTCTGGCCCATTGCGCTGTTTCCCCGCGTGAGGCGTTGATGGTGGGGGATGCGTCCTTTGACCTGATGATGGCGCGCAATGCGGGTATGGACAGTGTGGCCGTCAGTTACGGCGCGCAGTCGCCCGAGGCGTTGCAGCAGTACGAGCCCAGGGTCACGATCGATCATTTTTCTGAATTGCACGCCTGGCTCAATCGGGCTCAATAAGTCTTTGCTGGGGTTTATGGCATGAGTGACGAGTGGAAAGCGCCCGAAAAGGCTGAAAGCAGCGACGACAAAAGCTGGAAACTGCTGGAGAAAACCCTGCTGGCCAGTGTGCAGGAGCAGCGTCGCTCGCGGCGCTGGGGGATTTTCTTCAAGCTGCTGACCTTCACTTACTTGTTGATCATGCTGGCGCTGTTCAGTCCATTAATGGATATGGAGAAAAGCGCGACCCGTAGTGCCAACTACACCGCGCTGATCGAAGTGCGTGGGGTGATTGCCGATAAAGAGCCTGCCAGTGCAGACAATATTGTCAGCAGTCTGCGCGCCGCGTTCGAAGACACCAAGGTCAAGGGTGTGATCCTGCGCATCAATAGCCCGGGCGGCAGTCCTGTGCAGTCGGGCTATGTGTATGACGAGATTCGTCGTCTGCGCGCTCTGCATCCGGACATCAAGCTGTACGCGGTGATCTCTGATCTTGGCGCCTCCGGTGCCTACTACATTGCCAGCGCGGCTGACCAGATTTACGCCGACAAGGCCAGTCTAGTGGGCTCCATAGGCGTGACGGCGGCCGGTTACGGGTTTGTCGGCACCATGGAGAAGCTTGGCGTGGAGCGCCGTACCTACACCTCGGGTGAGCACAAAGCGTTTCTTGACCCGTTTCAGCCGCAGAAGCCCGATGAAACGCAGTTCTGGCAGAGCGTGCTTGATACCACTCATCGCCAGTTCATTGCCAGCGTCAAGCAGGGCCGAGGCGATCGTCTGAAGGACAAGGAGCACCCTGAGTTGTTTTCCGGCCTGGTCTGGTCCGGCGAGCAGGCGTTGCCGTTGGGCTTGATCGACGGCTTGGGCAGTGCCAGTTCGGTGGCGCGGGATGTGATTGGTGAGAAAGAACTGGTGGACTTCACCGTTGAGGAATCGCCATTCGATCGGTTTTCCAAAAAGCTCGGCGCCAGCGTGGCTGAAAAACTGGCGCTCTATATGGGCTTTCAAGGTCCAACGTTGCGTTGAGATAGTCAGGCTGACATAGCCAAGATGTGGGAGGGGGAGGGCTTGCCCCTGATTGCTGTGGTGCTACAGACAGATTGGCTGATCCAATCCTGTCGGGAGAAAGCTCCCTCTCACAATGGGTTTTGCGGTGTTCTTAAGGGACCTGCACCCCTTCGCTGAGCAGCATGTCCACCAGTCGAATCAGGGGTAAACCGACGAGGCTGGTGGCATCCGGCCCTTCGGTGCTCTGGAACAGGCTCACGCCCAAGCCTTCAGCTTTGAAGCTGCCCGCGCAGTCAAATGGTTGCTCGATGCGCAGGTAGCGCTCGATGCGCTCAATGTCCAGCTCGCGCATATGCACGGTAAAAGGCACGCAGTCGACTTGGCAGCGCCCGGTTTCGCTGTTGAGCAATGCCAGTCCGGTAAGAAAGCTGACACGCTTGCCGCTTGCCGCCAGCAACTGCTCGCGGGCGTTCTCGAATGTATGCGGCTTGCCGATGATCCGGCCGTCGAGCGCGGCCACCTGGTCCGAACCGATAATCAAATGCCCCGGATAGCTGGCGGCCAACGCTCGGGCCTTCTCTTCTGCCAGGCGTTTGACCAGCTCCACCGCCGGCTCATTTGGACGATGGCTTTCATCGATATCCGGAGAGCTGCAGATGAACGGTAGGTGCAGGCGGTTCAACAATTGCTGGCGATAAACCGAGCTGGATGCGAGTAATAAAGGCAGCATGGGCGACTCCTCAGGGCAGGCCGGGATTCTAGCGGGGTGACCGGCTGACGCACAGGGCTGAATTTCCTTTGACATGGCCGGGTGCATCCCTATAATGCTGCGCCTATGTTGAATGACCCGATTCCACCTCACGTTGACCCGCGCAAATTGGCTGATCGTGGCACCTCCCTTCAAGGTGAAGTGCTGCTGGCCGATTTGGAGAGACTCTGCGACCCGCTTTCCGACACTGTCGGTACGGTGCAGGCCAAATTCGTTTTTGAACGAGATGAACGTAAATCTGTGGTCATTCACAGCTTTATCGACACCGAAGTCAAAATGGTTTGCCAGCGTTGTCTTGAGCTGGTCACCCTGCCGATCCACAGCGAATGCAGTTACGCCGTGGTGAAGGAGGGTGCGAATACCCAGTCGTTGCCGAAAGGTTATGACGTGCTGGAACTGGGCGAAGATCCTTTGGATCTGCATGCACTGATCGAGGAGGAGCTTCTGCTCGCCTTGCCCATTGTGCCTGCTCATCATCCGGAAGAATGCCAGCAGCCGGCGGGCCTCGATGACGAGCCCGAACCGAGCGAGGACGAGGTAACGCGGTCCAACCCGTTCAGTGTATTGGCGCAGTTAAAGCGTGACCCAAACGTTTAGGAGTTAATCAATTATGGCTGTTCAGCAGAACAAAAAATCCCGCTCCGCTCGTGACATGCGCCGTTCGCACGACGCTCTCGAGGCAAGCACTCTGTCCGTGGAAAAGACCACTGGTGAAGTTCACCTGCGTCACCACGTATCGCCAGAAGGCGTATACCGTGGCCGTAAAGTGATCGACAAGGGCGCTGACGAGTAATCACTTGTCTGCTCTCGTCATCGCGATTGACGCAATGGGCGGGGACTTCGGTCCCCGCAGCATTGTTCAGGCCTGCGTTGCCAGCCTGTCTGCAACACCCTCGCTGCACCTGACCCTTGTCGGTCAACCCTCCCTTCTTGAAGAACTGATTGCCAGCCATCCGGCGGTGGATCGCGCGCGCCTGAGCATTGTGCCGGCCAGCGAAACCATCACGATGGATGAAAAACCGGCGGCGGCCCTGCGCGGTAAACCTGACTCTTCGATGCGGGTGGCCCTGGAATTGTTGCGCGACGGCAAGGTGCAGGCCTGTGTCAGCGCCGGCAATACCGGGGCCTTGATGGCGTTGTCGCGGCATGTGCTCAAGACTTTGCCTGGGATCGACCGGCCTGCCATGGTGGCGGCGATTCCCACGCAAACAGGCTATTGCCAGTTGCTGGACCTCGGGGCAAATGTGGATTGCACTGCTGAGCACTTGTTCCAGTTCTCTGTGATGGGCTCGGTGGCGGCGGAGGCCCTGGGAGTGGCCCGCCCGCGCGTGGCGCTGTTGAACATCGGCACCGAAGACATCAAGGGCAACCAGCAGGTCAAGCTCGCCGCGGCCTTGTTGCAACAAGCGCGGGGCTTGAATTACATCGGTTTCGTCGAAGGTGACGGTTTGTACCGGGGCGAAGCGGACGTGGTGGTGTGCGACGGCTTTGTGGGTAACATCCTGCTTAAATCCAGCGAAGGGCTGGCGACTATGATTGCCACACGCATCGAGTCGTTGTTCAGACAGAGCCTGGTCTCGCGTCTGGTGGGCGCTTTGGCGCTGCCATTGATGCGTCGCCTGCAGGCTGATCTGGCGCCGGCGCGGCATAACGGTGCGAGTTTTCTGGGCTTGCAAGGCATTGTGGTGAAAAGTCACGGTTCGGCGGGGGTGGAAGGTTTTCAGAGTGCGATTGCCCGCGCGGTGATCGAGATCCAGGAAAACCTGCCGCAACGCCTGCACGGCCGTCTCGGGGATCTGTTGCCTTAGGCGAATTGGTCCAGGAATGCTTAAATGTGACCGACCAGTTCAATTGACCATCCAATCTGTCAGTTTCGTGCGCTCCCACCGTAGGAGCGATCATTTTCCGACGACCAGATCATTAGGGGCTTGTTACATGTCTACATCCCTCGCATTCGTCTTTCCAGGGCAGGGTTCGCAGTCCCTCGGCATGTTGGCCGAGCTGGGCGCGCAATACCCGTTGATCCTGGACACTTTCAAGGAAGCTTCCGATGCCCTGGGTTACGACCTGTGGGCACTGACCCAACAGGGGCCGGAAGAGCAACTCAATCAAACCGATAAAACCCAACCGGCGATTCTGACTGCCTCGGTTGCCCTGTGGCGCTTGTGGCTGTCAGAGGGCGGCGCGCGTCCCGCATTCGTCGCCGGTCACAGTCTGGGCGAATACAGCGCGCTGGTGGCGGCGGGCAGCCTGACCCTCGGTGAAGCGGTCAAGCTGGTCGAGCGTCGTGGCCAGTTGATGCAAGAGGCCGTTCCGGCCGGGCAGGGCGGCATGGCCGCTATCCTGGGTCTGGACGACGCGGTGGTGATCGAAGCCTGCGCCGAAGCCGCTCAGGGCGAAGTGGTCAGCGCTGTCAACTTCAACTCCCCTGGCCAGGTGGTGATTGCCGGTGCCAAGGCCGCCGTCGAGCGCGCCATTGAGGGTTGCAAGGCGCGTGGTGCCAAGCGTGCGCTGCCGTTGCCGGTGAGCGTGCCGTCCCATTGCGAGCTGATGCGCCCGGCGGCCGAGCGTTTTGCCGAGTCCATCGCTGCGATCAACTGGCAGGCGCCGCAGATCCCGTTGGTACAGAACGTCAGCGCAGCGGTAGTGGCCGACCTCGACACCCTCAAGCGCGACCTGCTGGAGCAGCTCTACAAGCCGGTGCGTTGGGTTGAGTCGGTCCAGACCCTGGCTGCCAACGGCGCTACCGAGCTGGTTGAGTGCGGTCCGGGCAAGGTCCTGGCTGGTCTGAACAAGCGCTGCGCCGATGGCGTCTCGACGTCCAACCTCAATACCCCGGATGCCTTCGCTGCCGCTCGCGCGGCACTGGCCTGAACCCTGAATTCCGAACTTAGGAGAAGCCTGCATGAGTCTGCAAGGTAAAGTTGCATTGGTTACCGGCGCCAGCCGTGGCATTGGTCAGGCGATCGCCCTGGAACTGGGCCGTCAGGGCGCCGTCGTGATCGGCACCGCCACTTCCGCTTCGGGTGCCGAGCGTATCGCCGCGACCCTGAAGGAAAACGGCGTTCAGGGCACCGGCCTTGAACTGAACGTGACCAGCGATGAGTCTGTGGCTGCTGTACTGGCCGAGATCACTGCACAGTTCGGTGCGCCGTCGATCCTGGTAAACAACGCCGGTATCACCCGCGACAACCTGATGATGCGCATGAAAGACGACGAGTGGTACGACGTGGTCGATACCAACTTGAACAGTCTGTTCCGCCTGTCCAAGGGCGTTTTGCGCGGCATGACCAAGGCGCGCTGGGGCCGAATTATCAATATTGGTTCCGTAGTGGGTGCCATGGGCAACGCAGGCCAAGTAAACTACGCAGCCGCCAAGGCCGGCCTGGAAGGTTTCAGCCGCGCACTGGCGCGTGAAGTCGGTTCGCGCTCAATTACGGTCAACTCGGTAGCCCCAGGGTTCATCGACACCGATATGACACGCGAACTGCCGGAAGCACAGCGTGAAGCCTTGCTGACGCAGATTCCGCTGGGCCGTCTGGGCCAGGCTCAAGAGATCGCGAATGTGGTCACTTTCCTGGCATCTGACGGTGCGGCATACGTGACTGGGGCTACAATCCCGGTGAACGGCGGGATGTACATGAGTTAAATTGTGACGGATCGCTTCAAAAAAATGTCATACGAGCTGTCTAAAATCCGTTATAAAGCTGCAACTTAATTTATAGGCAGAGGGTCGTTCGGGGTACAGGGTGAAGCTTTCAGTTGAAAAGCTGAAAAGGCTTTCTATACACTTACCCACTGGCCAGCTGCCTGAATTTGTCCATTAGGAGTGAAAACAAGGTATGAGCACCATCGAAGAGCGCGTCAAGAAAATCGTTGCCGAGCAACTGGGTGTTAAAGAAGAAGAAGTGACCAACAGCGCTTCCTTCGTTGAAGACCTGGGTGCCGACTCCCTTGACACCGTTGAGCTGGTGATGGCTCTGGAAGAGGAATTCGAGACCGAAATCCCGGACGAAGAAGCTGAAAAAATCACTACTGTTCAAGCTGCTATCGACTACGTTACTGCCCACCAGGCGTAATAGTTTGTAGTCGTCGCTTGCTGTCAGGGAAAAACCGCACTGCTGTAACGGCGTGCGGTTTTTTCTTTAGCTCCAATGAAAAGTGAGCGCTGAAGCAAAGTGTCGTCATCAAGAAAAAGGAGAGTGCTGTGTCGCGTAGACGCGTCGTAGTCACCGGTATGGGTATGTTGTCGCCACTGGGTACAGATGTGCCGAGCAGTTGGCAGGGCATTCTGGCTGGCCGCAGTGGTATTGGTCTGATCGAACACACAGACCTTTCTGCCTATTCCACCCGTTTTGGCGGCTCGGTAAAGGGGTTCAACGTCGAGGAATATCTCTCGATCAAAGAGTCCCGCAAACTCGACCTGTTCATTCAATACGGTTTGGCCGCTGGTTTTCAGGCAGTGCGTAATGCTGGCTTGGAAGTCACTGACGCCAACCGTGAGCGTATCGGCGTAGCCATGGGTTCGGGCATTGGCGGTTTGACCAATATCGAAGAAACCAGCCGCACGCTGCATGAGACGGGCCCACGTCGGATTTCGCCGTTCTTCGTGCCAGGCTCGATCATCAATATGATTTCCGGCTTCCTGTCCATCCACCTGGGCGCACAGGGACCCAACTACGCAATTGCCACGGCCTGCACCACGGGCACCCACTGCATCGGCATGGCGGCGCGCAACATTGCCTATGACGAGGCGGACGTGATGATTGCCGGCGGCGCCGAAATGGCCGCCTGCGGCCTTGGCATGGGTGGCTTCGGTGCCTCTCGTGCGCTGTCGACCCGCAACGATGAGCCGACCCGCGCCAGCCGTCCCTGGGATAAGGGCCGTGATGGCTTCGTGCTGTCCGACGGTGCCGGTGCCTTGGTATTGGAAGAGCTGGAGCACGCCAAGGCGCGTGGTGCCACCATCTATGCCGAACTGATTGGCTTTGGCATGAGTGGCGACGCCTACCACATGACTTCGCCACCGTCCGATGGTGCTGGCGCCGCGCGCTGCATCACCAATGCGTTGCGTGATGCAAAGGTCAATGCCGACCAGGTGCAGTACATCAACGCTCATGGTACCTCGACCCCGACCGGCGACCTGGCGGAAGCCGAGGCCATCAAGTCGGTGTTCGGCGAGCACGCCTACAAGCTGGCGGTCAGCTCCACCAAGTCCATGACCGGTCACCTCTTGGGTGCGGCGGGCGCGGTTGAGGCGATCTTCAGCGTGATGGCCATCAAGGATCAGGTCGCACCGCCGACCATCAACCTGGATGAGCCGGACGAAGGCTGCGACCTGAACTTCGTGCCTCACGAAGCCCAGCCGATGCCGATCGATGTCGCCATCTCCAACTCGTTTGGCTTTGGTGGCACCAACGGCTCCCTGGTGTTCCGCCGGTTCGCCGAGTGATGCACTGCTGGGTCGACGGTCAGCCAGCGGACACCGTGCCCCTGAAAGACCGGGGCCTGGCATACGGCGATGGTCTATTCGAGACCATTGCCGTCAAGGCCGGGCGGCCCGTGCTGCTCGACCGGCATCTGCAGCGCCTGGAAGAGGGTTGCCGGCGCCTCGCTTTAAAGGTCGACCACCGCCTTGTGCGCAATGAAGTGCTGGCCTACGCCGCCGGCCTCGGCGAAGGCGTTCTCAAGTTGATTCTCACCCGTGGCGACAGCCTGCGCGGTTACGGCATGAACCCCGACGCAGCGGTGCGTCGCATTGTGCAGGGCAGCCCGCCCGCCTCCTATCCCCTGGTCCATGGAATCGACGGCATTCGTTTGTTTTCGTGTGCTACTCGTCTGGCCGAGCAACCGCTATTGGCCGGTCTCAAACACCTGAACCGGCTGGAACAAGTGATTGCCCGTGCCGAATGGCAGGACCCCGAGCATGCCGAAGGCTTGATGCTGGATATGTCCGAACGTGTCATCGAAGGCGTGTTCAGTAATTTATTTATCGTAAGCAACGGTTTGTTACTAACCGCCGATCTGAAGCGTTGCGGGGTTGCTGGCGTCATGCGTGCCGAGATTCTGGCTCAGGCCGAAGCGCTGGGCATCCCGGTGGCCGTGGCCGACATCAATGTCGAGCAGTTACGGCAGGCGGACGAAGTCTTCGTCTGCAACAGCGTTTATGGCATTTGGCCGGTGCGTGAGTGCGCGGCGATGAGCTGGTCGGTTGGCCCGCTCACCCGTAAACTGCAGGGCATTGTTCGCGCCCTATTGGATATTTGAGTTGATACGAAAACTGGTTGTACTGCTGCTGATCGGTCTGTTTTCCGCCGGTCTGCTGTTGGGCTTTTCTGCCTGGAAACTCGACTCTGCCCTCAAGCAGCCCTTGAAGCTGACCCAGGAGCAATTGCTTGATGTACCGGCCGGGGCAACCCCCACCGGTACCTTCAATCGCCTCGAAGCCGACGGTGTGCTCGACGACGCCTTTTGGTTGCGCTTGTACTGGCGCTTCAACCTGGACGGCCAACCGCTGCATAGCGGTGAATATCGCATGACCCCCGGCATGACTGCCCAGGGGCTGATCGGTTTGTGGCAGCGTGGCGAAGTGGTGCAATACAGCCTCACGTTGGTGGAAGGCTGGAACTTTCGTCAGGTGCGGGCGGCGTTGGCCAAGCACGAAAAGATCGTACAGACCTTGGCGGGCCTGACCGACAGCGAAGTCATGGATAAGCTCGGTCATCCTGGTGTATTCCCCGAAGGGCGATTCTTTCCCGATACCTACCGCTTTGTGCGGGGCATGACTGACGTCGAATTCCTGAAAAAAGCCTATAACCGCTTGGACGATGTCCTGGCTCAGGAGTGGAGTAAGCGCGCCGCTGATGCGCCCTACACCGATCCTTACCAGGCGCTGATCATGGCGTCTTTGGTGGAGAAGGAAACCGGCGTACCGGAGGAGCGCGGTCAGATTGCCGGTGTGTTTGTGCGCCGCTTGAAGATCGGCATGTTGCTGCAGACCGATCCCACGGTGATCTACGGCCTGGGCGAGCGCTACAACGGCAAATTGACCCGCGCCCATCTCAAGGAAGCCAACCCCTACAACACTTACATGGTGGCCGGGTTGCCGCCGACACCGATCGCCATGGTCGGCCGTGAGGCGATCCATGCGGCGTTGAACCCCGCACCGGGCAGTAGCCTGTATTTTGTCGCGCGTGGCGATGGCAGCCATATTTTCTCGGATGATCTGGATGCGCATAATGCGGCCGTGCGCGAGTTTCAGCTCAAGCGTCGGGCCGATTACCGCTCCAGCCCGGCACCGGTGGTGAAGCCGCCGGAAGAGGCGGCACCTCCGGCCGAGGCGGTGCCGGACACCGCCGCGCCGCAAAGCCCGCAATGACTCTGACTAAGGACCGCCTGTGACTGGCTTGTTTATTACCCTGGAAGGCCCGGAAGGCGCCGGCAAAAGTACCAACCGCGACTACTTGGCCGAGCGCTTGCGCACCGAAGGGATCGAGGTGGTGTTGACCCGTGAGCCTGGCGGTACGCCTCTGGCCGAACGCATCCGTGACGTGCTGTTGGCCCCGGGCGAAGAACAGATGAATCCGGACACCGAGCTGCTGCTGGTATTCGCCGCCCGCGCCCAGCATCTTGCCGAAGTGATCCGTCCGGCCCTGGCCCGCGGCGCCGTGGTGATCTGCGATCGTTTCACCGATTCGACCTACGCCTACCAGGGCGGTGGTCGCGGCTTACCCCTGGAGCGCATAGCCACGCTGGAAACCTTTGTACAGGGCAGCCTGCGCCCGGACCTGACCCTGTTGTTCGATCTGCCGGTGGAAGTGGGCATGGCGCGCGCCAGTGCCCGTGGCCGTCTGGACCGTTTCGAGCTGGAAGGCCAGGTGTTCTTCGACGCCGTGCGTCGCGCTTTCCTCGCGCGCGCCAAGGCCGAACCTGCGCGCTATCACCTGCTGGATGCGGCGCAACCGTTGGCCAATGTGCAACAGGCCATCGATGCGCTGTTGCCCGCGCTGCTGGAGCGCGCCCGTGGCTGAAGCCTATCCGTGGCAAGACAGCCTTTGGCAGCAGTTGGCCGGACGTGCCCAGCATGCCCATGCCTATTTGCTGCATGGGCCGGCGGGCATCGGTAAGCGCCATCTGGCCGAGCGCTTGATGGCCAGTCTGTTGTGCCAACGGCCGGTCAATCTGGAGGCTTGCGGCGAGTGCAAATCCTGCTTGTTGCTCAAGGCGGGCAGTCATCCGGATAACTACCTGCTCGAACCGGAGGAGGCCGACAAGGCGATCAAGGTCGACCAAGTGCGCGATCTGGTCAGCTTCGTGGTGCAGACCGCGCAGATGGGCGGGCGCAAAGTGGTGCTGATCGAGCCGGTGGAGGCGATGAACATCAATGCTGCCAATGCCCTGCTTAAAAGCCTCGAAGAGCCTTCCGGCGACACTGTTCTGTTGTTGGTGAGTCACCAGTCCAGCCGCTTGTTGCCCACCATTCGCAGCCGCTGCGTGCAGCAGGCTTGCCCTCTGCCAAGCGAGGCGATGAGTGTGCAATGGCTGGCGCAGGCCCTGCCGGATTGCTCCGCTGAGGAGCGCGTGGAGTTGCTGACCCTGGCGGCCGGCTCGCCATTGGCGGCCGTCAAGCTGCAGGCCCAAGGCGTGCGTGAGCAGCGGGCCCTGGTGGTCGATGGAGTGAAGAAACTGCTCAAGCAGGAGCTGTCCGCCACTCAGTTGGCCGAGACGGCCTGGAAGGATATCCCTCTGCTGCTGTTGTTCGACTGGTTCTGCGACTGGTCCAGTCTGATCCTGCGCTACCAACTGACCCAGGACGAAGCCGGCCTGGGTCTGCCGGATATGCGCAAAGTGGTGCAATACCTCGCGCAGAAAAGCCCCCAGGCCAAGGTGCTGACTATCCAAGACTGGATCCTTGCCCAGCGCCAGAAAGTCCTCGGCAAAGCCAACCTCAACCGTGTGCTGCTGCTTGAAGCGCTGCTGGTGCAATGGGTTGGCCTGCTCGGGCGCCGTTGATCCTTCGATGGCCGACGGGTGTATCGTTGGTCAGACATTTACCGTGACTTTAGTCGTACCTTCTTATGCTCGTAGATTCCCATTGCCACCTTGACCGCCTTGACCTCGCCCAGCATGCCGGGTCCCTTGACGCTGCGCTTGAAGCCGCGCGCCAGCGCGGGGTAGGGCATTTCCTGTGCATCGGCGTCAGCGCCGAAAACGCCGCTGATGTCAAAGCCCTCGCCGAGCGCTACGCCGATGTGGATTGTTCGGTGGGTATCCACCCGCTGGACCTCAAGCCTGGTGAAGCGCCAGCGCTCGATTGGCTGCTGACAGAGCTCAATCATCCACGCGTGGTGGCCATTGGCGAGACCGGCCTGGATTACCACTACGAGCCCGAAGCCGCCGAGTTGCAGCAGGCGTCCTTCCGTTTGCACCTGCAAGCCGCCCAGCAGACCGGTAAACCGGTGATCGTCCATACCCGTGGCGCCCGTGCCGACACATTGACGCTGCTGCGCGAAGCCGCCTTGCCCCAGGCCGGTGTGCTGCATTGCTTCACCGAGGACTGGGACATGGCCAAGGCCGCCCTGGACCTGGGTTTCTATATCTCCTTGTCGGGGATTGTCACGTTCCGCAATGCCGATGCCCTGCGCGACGTGGCGCGACAAGTACCGGCCGACCGTCTGCTGGTGGAAACCGACTCGCCGTATCTGGCCCCTATCCCCCATCGCGGTAAGCCGAACCTGCCGGAGTACGTGCGTGATGTAGCGGATTACCTGGCGATGCTGCGCGGTGTGCCCTACGAGCGGTTCGCCGAACAGACCACCGAGAACTTCAAACGTCTGTTCCCGTTGGCTCATGTCGCCGCTTGAGGGACCAAATCCCAGGCAAAAAAAACCCGGGTTCTGGGGGGTGAATCCGGGCTAAGACCATTAGGAGTAAACAAGGGTACGCAGTCCGTCGGTACCCAGATCGGCGTTTCACTTGGGGGAGATGTCACGCCGACAGTTGAAGTATTGATCAGTATCCGATTCAGTCCAGTCGCCCCTGATCGTTTTTTAAACAGATTTGGAATACGTGCGCTTCAGTTGAGTTCTCATCGACGCCATGGTCATGGGTGCGTGTTGCGTATTATTTCTGACTGATAACCGCTGATTCGTTGGCATGCTGTCATTAAAGTGCAGAGTGGGTTCACATAGGCGTTGCCCAACGACCGTTCAGTCGGGATAATCCCTCGCATCGGCTAAATCGTATCGCCACGTATCCGTGGCCTTGCATGGCCCTCCCTCTACCGACCTCTGCAGACCTCTTCCTCATGCACAAAGAACCCCGTAAGGTCCGTGAGTTTCGCCGCCGAGAGCAGGAAATTCTCGACACCGCGCTCAAGTTGTTCCTCGAACAAGGTGAAGACAGCGTCACCGTCGAGATGATTGCGGATGCCGTGGGTATCGGCAAAGGCACCATCTACAAACATTTCAAGTCCAAGGCCGAGATCTACCTGCGCCTGATGCTCGACTACGAGCGCGATTTGAACGAGTTGCTGCATTCGGCCGACGTGGACAAGGACAAGGAAGCCCTGTCCCGCGCCTACTTCGAATTCCGTATGCGTGACCCCCAGCGCTACCGCCTCTTCGACCGTCTGGAAGAGAAGGTGGTCAAAGGCCATCAGGTACCGGAAATGGTTGAGGAGTTGCACAAGATCCGCGCCTCGAACTTCGAACGCCTGACCCTCCTGATCAAAGGCCGTATCAGCGAAGGCAAGCTGGAGGATGTACCGCCGTATTTCCACTATTGCGCCGCCTGGGCGTTGGTGCACGGCGCCGTGGCGCTGTATCACTCGCCGTTCTGGAGCAATGTGCTGGAAGATCAGGAAGGGTTTTTCCAGTTCCTGATGGATATCGGTGTGCGTATGGGCAACAAGCGCAAGCACAGTTCCGAACCGGCGCTTGAAGCCACGCCCGCCAGTCAAGATTAGCTGCCAGGCGCAGTAACCCAGGAATATACTCAGGCAAGGATCTTGCTAAAAGCTGATTTATAGGTCAGCTTTCAGTGCGCCCGAATTATCCTCTGCCGGAGTGATCCATGATCGTTGATCGTCAAGGCAGGCGTTTTCGCAATTTGCGAATCAGCCTGACCTCAGCCTGCAATTACGCGTGTACCTACTGCGTGCCTGATGGCAAGCGGCTGGTGGCTGCCCAGGACGAACTCTCGGCCGAGGCCATGGCCCGTGGCGTGGCGTACCTGATTGAAGCGGCCGGCATCGAGCGTTTGCGCATCACCGGCGGTGAGCCGCTGGTCAGTCCCAAGCTGGAAGCTTTCCTCGGTGCCGTGGGCCAGTTGGGGCTGGGCGATATCAGCCTGACCACCAATGGCCAACTGCTCGCTCGCAAATTGCCGCTGCTGGTGGATGCCGGCATCCGTCGTATCAACGTCTCCCTCGATACCCTGGACGCCGGCGCGTTCCGCAGCATTGCCCGTGGCGGCGACCTGGCCACCGTGCTCGATGGCATGGATCAGGCTCGCGCCGCCGGGCTCAAGATCAAGGTCAATATGGTGCCATTGCGCGGCCAGAACCTGGATCAGGTGATGCCGCTGCTCGATTACTGTCTGGAGCGCGGCTACGAGTTGCGCTTTATCGAGTTGATGCGCATGGGCCACCTGGCCAAGGATTCCAATGCCTTTCTGCAGCAGTTCGTCAGCCTGCAACAACTGTTGAGCCTGATCGGCGAACGCTACGAATACTTGCAAGCCAATGCCCCAGTGGACGCCACGGCGGTGCGCTATGAAGTGCCGGGCAAAGGCCATTTCGGCGTGATCGCCAACGAAAGCGTGCCGTTCTGCCGTACTTGCTCGCGGTTGCGGCTGTCGTCCACCGGTTGGTTGCATGGCTGCCTGTCGTCGAGCAACCGCCACTATGTCGGCGACTTGCTCGACAAGCCCCGTCATCAGGCGCTGCCGGCCTTGCAGGGTTTGTTGATGAAAGCCCTGGGTGATAAGCAGGAAGTGGCGTTCTCCGGCGGCGCAACCATCATGAAAATCATCGGCGGCTAATGCCGCATGCGCGCGCCTCCCCTGGCCCAGATTCTGCATCTCGTGCCCATTCGCCGGTTTTCCGTCACCGGCTTCTGGAGGAATAGGATGCGTAGTCTGGTTTTGTTGCTGGCGTCGTTGACGCTGAGTGGTTGCATGACCGTCAGCGATATGGCCGAAGGCACCCGCTATCAGATGAGTGACGCCGGGTTGCTGGATCACAGCGACACTCGCCGCACGGCGTCGATTCGTGTGCAGCCGGATTCCTTTATTTTTATCGCCCAGGGCGCGTTTGTGCCGCCGGGCAGTGCCTATCCGCGTCCGAACGTGGTGGCTGAGGAAGCCTTCAATGGTTTCGTCGAATATTTCCCCATGGTGCGTCGCGCCCGCCAACCTGAAGGCCTTGAGCAAGCCATGGCCGAAGCCCGTGCGGCGGGCGCTCATTACCTGCTGTACTGCCGCTTCGCCAAGGCCGACGACCGTATCGGTAATGCCGATGAGTGGGCCGATCAAGAGGCGCTCGACCGTGTTGGCCTGGACAGCGGCGTTATCCAGATCATGTTGATCGAGACCAGCACCCAATATTTGATTGATACTGCACGTATTCGCAGTCGTGGCGGTTTACTGACATTCCACGACAACAAGCCACAAGACCTGATTGCCCGCCCCCTGGCGCAGTACGCACGAGGCTTGCTGGGGATGAGTGATCAGTAGGTCCGGCACGTAAACAAGGGAGAACCCATGACCGATTCCGCCAAGGCCAACGATCTGTTGGCGCAACTGCCTAAAGGCAAGGGCCCGGCACCGGTGCATCTGTGGAACCCGGATTTCTGCGGCAATATCGACATGCGCATCGCCCGCGACGGCACCTGGTTTTACCAAGGTACGCCGATCGGGCGAAAGCCGATGGTCAAATTGTTCTCCAATATCATTCGCCGCGATGGCGATGATTACTTCCTGGTTACCCCGGTGGAAAAAGTCGGGATCGTGGTCGACGACGCGCCGTTCGTTGCGGTGACATTGGAGGTGGAAGGCGAGGGCGAAAGTCAGCGGCTGCGCTTGACCACCAACGTCGACGAGCAGATCGAGGCGGGGCTCGAACATCCCCTACGGGTGGTGATTGACCCGGTCACCGAAGAGCCATCGCCTTATCTGCGCGTGCGCGCTAACCTCGAAGCCCTGGTGCATCGCAACGTGTTCTATCAATTGGTCGAGTTGGCGGTGAGTCGTCCGATCAACGGGCGAAATTGGCTGGGTGTGTGGAGCGGCGGGGAGTTTTTCCCGATTGGCCTGGAGCCCTGAGGCCGCTTATTACCAAGCCCTGACATAATTCGCTTGCCGCTCACCGGGCCTTTCGGTTATCAATTTGTACATGATTAGACATGTGCGATTCGATAAGAAAAAACGCGTCGTCGACGAACTCATCCGCCGCATTGAAGGTGGCATGATGGCCGACGGTTTCCTGCTGCCGGGCGAGCACCAATTGGCCGAAGAGTTCGGGGTCAGCCGAGGCACCTTGCGCGAGGCTCTGGCCGAGCTGAAGCGCCGTAATTACATCGCCACCCAGAGCGGGGTCGGCTCCATTGTCACCTTTGACGGCATGGTGCTCGATCAAGCCAGCGGCTGGGCGCAGGCCCTGGCCGATACGGGGGCGTTGATCACCACTGACGTCCTGCGCCTGGAAGCGGTAACCCGCCCGGACTTGCTCAACCGCTTCGGCAGCGATCAGTTCATCGCCCTCGACCGTCGCCGTCGGACCACCGATGGCACTGCCGTGTCCCTGGAACGCTCGTTGATGCCCGCCTCTGGCAGTCTTGAGAGCCTGCCCCGGGTCGGCCTGATCGACAATTCTCTGACCATTACCCTGGCGGCCTATGGCTATGTCGGCGCTGATGGCGACCAGTGGATCGGTGCCGAGCCATTGAGCGACGAAGACGCCGAGCTGCTGGGGCGCCCAGTCGGCACGGTGTTTTTGAAGGCGTCGCGAACCACTTTCGACCGTCGCGGACGTTTTATGGAGTACGTCGAAAGCGTGCTTGACCCTGTGCACTTTCGCCTGCACCTGCAATTCGGAACCGCCAAATGACCCCGCATAATCGCGCCCTCGGCGCCTTTTACGGCCTGGCCCTGGGCGATGCCCTCGGCATGCCGACCCAGTCGCTCAACCGCGAGCAGGTACGCGCGCGTTTCGGCGCGATCACGGCGCTGGTCGATGCCCACGCCGACCAACCCATTGCCCCCAACATGCCCGCCGGCTCGGTCACCGATGACACCGAGCAAGCGATTCTGGTGGGCGAGTTACTGGTGCAGGGCCAGGGCACGATCGAGCCTGCGATCCTCGCCCAGCGCCTGATCGACTGGGAAGCGAGCATGCGCGCCAAGGGCTCCCAGGACTTGCTCGGTCCCTCCACCAAGCGCGCGATCGACATGATCCTCGCCGGCCATACTCCAGAGGAATCCGGGCGTTATGGCACCACCAACGGCGCGGCCATGCGTATCACCCCCGTGGGCATTGCCGCCGATGTCAACGACTCGGTTCGATTTGTCCAGTCGGTGATTCAGGCGTGCCAAGTCACCCACAACACGACCCTGGGCATCTCCAGCGCGGCAGCGGTGGCTGCGGTGGTTTCGGCCGGTATCAACGGCGTGGATCTGGGCGAAGCGTTAAGCATCGGCACCCAGATTGCCCAACAAACCGAGAGCCATGGTCATTGGGTGGCGGGTGGGCGGATTTCCACGCGCATCAGTTGGGCCCGCACCTTGAGCGTTGGCAGCGGCGATACCGCGCTGTTCGCTGACCTGTTGTATGAGTTGATCGGCACCTCCGTGGCCTCCCAGGAGTCGGTGGTGGTGTCGTTCGCCCTCGCGCAGCGGGTGGCGGTGGGTGAGCTGACGGCGCTGGACGCGTTGTGCCTGGCCGCCAGCCTGGGCGGCGATACCGACACCATCGCAGCGATGCTGGGCGCCATGCTTGGCGCTTGTCTGGGCATGCAGTGCTGGCCACCAGCGATGATCGAGCAGATCAAACGGGTCAATGGGCTGGATTTGCAACCCTTGGTCCAGGGGCTTCTCGCCTTGCGTTAAGCGCGCGTTGCGACGTGCGTTGCTGAACACAGTCAGGATGACGGGTTAACCCTTTAACTATTTGCCATTACCACAACAAATACAGGCATCAGGAGCAACACCATGAGCAGCACGTCCGCCGGCCAAAACGCCGGGCAATTGGAAACACGCGGTATCGAACCGGTCCCCGAAGCGGAGTGCAATGGCCATCCGCTGCAGCTGTTCTGGGTGTGGTTCGCCGCCAATATCAGCATCCTCGGCCTGCCGCTGGGTGCCACGTTGGTGGCGTTTCGCGGCTTGGCGATCTGGCAGGCGGTGATCGTGGCGATGCTCGGCGCCGCCGGTTCCTTTGCTGTGGTGGGCATCATCTCCATCGCCGGCCGACGCGGCCGCGCACCCAGCCTGACGCTGTCGCGCGCCATCTTCGGCGTGCGCGGTAATATCGGTCCGACTTTGGTTTCGCTGATGTCGCGCCTGGGCTGGGAAACCGTCAACACCACTACCGCTGCGTTTGTGCTGCTGTCGCTGTGCTCAATCCTGTTCGGCTCGGCGGTCGAGGCCAAAAGCGCGCCGGTGCTGACCCTGATCTTTATCGGCATTTTCGTGCTGCTGACCCTGGCGGTCTCCGGCCTGGGCCATGCCACGTTGTTGGTGATCCAGAAATGGGCCACTTACGTGTTTGGCGCGCTGAATATCCTAGTGGGTGGTTTTCTCTGCGCCACCATCGACTGGAACGCCGTGTTCAATGCCACGCCGGCACCCCTGAGCGCGATGATCATCGGCATCGGCACCATGGCGGCCGGTACCGGTATCGGCTGGGCCAACGCCGGTGCCGATATGTCGCGTTACCAGCACCGCAGCGTCAAGGCCGCGCGACTGGTGGCGTCCGCCGCCTTTGGCGCGGGCATTCCGCTGGTGCTGTTGATCACCCTGGGCGGCCTATTGTCGGTGGGCAATAACGACCTGGCGGCGGCCACGGACCCGATCATCGCGATCCGCGACATGCTGCCCACCTGGATGGCGGTGCCGTACCTGATCACGGCGTTCGGTGGGCTATTGCTGTCGAATAACCTGTCGGTGTATTCGGCGGGGCTGACCACCCTGACCCTCGGTTTGAAGGTCAAGCGCGTACATGCGGTGATCGTCGATATCGTGGCGATCTTCGCCGGTTCGATTTACTTCATGCTGATTGCCGACAGTTTCTACGGCCCGTTTATTACCTTCATTTCGCTGCTGGCGGTGCCGATTACCGCGTGGGTCGGCATTTTCGTGGTCGACTTGATCCACCGTCACTACTACAGCGCCCAGGATCTGCTGGACGTCAGCCCCAGCAGCGCCTACTGGTATCGCGGCGGCGTGGAATGGCGCGCATTCGGCGCGTGGGCCGTGGCGATCGTGCTGGGTTTCAGCTTTACCACCATCGGCACTACCGCTGACAACATATGGTTTGCCGGGCCGTTGTCCGACTCCTGGCTGGGCCATAACGGCCTGGGTTGGATTGTCACGTTCTTGGTCGCGGGTGGGATCTACGCCGTGCTGGGTGGTGCATCTGATCGACGCCCGGCGCTGGTCGAGGGCGCACATGTCTAGATTGCTGCACACGGGGCAGGTCATCGTCGACCTGGTCATGGCCCTCGATACGTTGCCTGCCACGGGGGGCGACGTACTGGCCCAATCGGCCAGTTTCGAAACCGGCGGCGGCTTCAATGTGATGGCCGCCGCGCGACGCAACGGCATGCCGGTGGTGTACTTGGGGCGCCATGGCACCGGGCGCTTCGGCGATCTTGCCCGAGCGGCGATGCAGGCGGACGGCATCGACATGGCCCTGGCACCGAGCAGTGGAAAGGACACAGGCCTATGCGTGGCCCTGACCGAGGCGTCCACGGAGCGCACTTTTATTTCACGCCTTGGGGCAGAGGGCGAACTGAGCGCCGAAGATTTGGCCTGCGTGGTGCCATGCGCCGATGACTACGTGTATGTCAGCGGCTACAGCCTGCTGCTGGAAGGCAAGGCCCAGCCGCTGATCGACTGGCTGCTGGCCTTACCGCGGTCCATCGCGGTGGTGTTCGATCCGGGGCCGCTGGCCAAGGGGCCGAATTCGGCGCTGATGCTTGCCTTGCTGCCGCGCATCGATATCTGGACCAGCAACGGGCCAGAAGCGCTGGCATTCACCGGGGCGGCGGATATTTCGCAGGCGTTGACCGACCTCGCTCGCCACTTACCCGCTGACACGCTGTTGGTGGTACGCGATGGTCCGAATGGCTGCTGGGTGGGGCGTGGGGCTCGGATCGAACATGTGCCGGGGTTCACGGTGCAGGCGGTGGATAGCAATGGCGCCGGGGACGCGCACGCGGGGGTGATGATTGCCGGTTTGGCCCAAGGCCTCGAACCGGTGGAATCGGCGCGCCGTGCAAATGCGGCGGCGGCGTTGGCGGTGACGCGCTGGGGCCCGGCCACTGCGCCGACCGGTGCTGAAGTCGACGCCTTCCTCAAATCATGACAACCAACGGTGGCAGGACGCGGACGTCCTCCCACCGTTGTCAGGCAGGGGTCAACTTGCCTTCTTCAACGCTTCGATTAACTGATCTTTACGCATGCTCGAACGCCCGCGGATATCTTTCGCCCGGGCTTCCTTGAGCAGGCTTTCCTTGGTCTGGGTGCTTAAGGACACACGGCTGTTGCGCGGATGCCCTTCACGGCTGGCGGCAGCCCGCTTGGCCGAGTCGTGACGATCCTGGGCCTTCTTCGCCGGGGCCTTGCGCTGACCCGAGCCGCCGGCCTTTTCGCCCCCGCCGGACTGCTTGTTGACGGTGGCCCACGCACGGGCTTCGGCTTCGGATTTGGGCACGCCGTTGTCCTCGTAACTCTGTTCGATACGGGAGGCTTTGCGCTTCTGTGCGGCGGTGTATTTGGCTTTGCTTCCAAGAGGCATTGCGATACTCCTACTGGCCCTGTCGCCAGGGCCAGACCAGACAAAATGAATTACTGAGGGTCGGCACTTTCCAGCTTGCGCGCCTCATCGACACCCGACGCGGTCAGCTTGATCGGCAGGTTCAAGGCATATTCACCGGCAGCGTCGGTGGTCACGTGACCGTCCTTGATAAGCCCACGGTCTTGAAGGAACGCCAAGGCACTGGCGACTACTTTCTCGCCGCGGTAGTTGTCCAGCACCTCCTTGCCCAAACCATGGGGATGGGCGTGCAACAGGCGGGTGAGGACTTCTCTCTCAAGGTTCTTATCGACGTTCATGCGTACCTCTTCATGGGAAAATGATCGGGTGTTCGTCTCGCGTGCGATGAATCAAGGTGCAGTTTGTTTCGGCGCGCCCGGCAGGTTCGAGTCGTCGCCTTTGTTGACCTTGGGCTCATCGACCGACGGGCCCATCTTGCCGTTACCTACCGCAGCCGGTGCCTGGCGCTGGGTGTCATGGCCTTGAGTGTGCGGGTCGGCCGCGTTGGTGTTATCGATCACCGCGCCACCATTGGTGTCCAGGCCAGTGCCCATGGACTTCTGCGACTCGGTGGTGGCGTCCGGGTTGGTCGGGCCGGTGGACGAGGTCGCGGCGAAGCTGCTCAGGGAAACCGCGGACAGCAGACCGGCGAGGGCGAGGGCAGCACATTTGGAATGGTTCATGAGGGTGTCTCCTTATGATTAATGTCCTTACCCTTTGTTGGTCAGCCGACGTTTATTGATCGTGCCTCGATGGCGACGAACGGTATCAAGTTGCCTGTAAAAATTTGTGTGTCAGCGCACCGGGCCACGTCGACGCCACCTCGTAGCCCATAAAATTGCGCTGCAATCAGTCATCAAAGCGCCTTAGTATGTGGGCTTTGACATTGCCAAGGCTCGCCCATGACCATCGAGATTCGTCCCGCCGTGCCCAGTGACGCTGCGCAGATCCTGACTTTTATAACCGAGCTTGCGGAGTACGAAAAAGCCCGGCATGAAGTGATCGCCAGTGTGGTGGACATCGAACGTAGCCTGTTCAGCGAGGGCGCCACCGCCCATGGTCTGATTTGCTCGCGGGACGGCGTGCCCATCGGTTTTGCAGTGTTCTTCTTCAGCTACTCCACCTGGCTTGGCAGTAACTGCCTGTACCTCGAAGACCTCTACATCAACCCGGAACAACGTGGCGGCGGGGCGGGCAAGAAGTTGTTGCGCCACCTGGCCAAGATCGCGTTCGACAATGGCTGCGGGCGCTTTGAGTGGAGCGTGCTGGACTGGAACGAGCCGGCGATTGCCTTCTACAAATCCATTGGCGCACAACCGCAGGAAGAGTGGGTGCGGTATCGCATGGAAGGCGATGCGTTGCGTGACTTTGCCTTGGGTTAAGGCTGAAAGTCGTCCATGGCTTGATCAATAACCGGCATGAATGTGCCGGTTTTTTTACATCTTTTCTCACAATATGGGATGTAAATTTATATATTGAGATGTTTCAAGTTCTAGGTTTATAGTCGGCGGCATCAGCACTCACTACCAAAAATAAAACAGGTGAAGCGATGCAGGCACAACCGTTGTCGTTGCCCAGGGTGCCCGAGCCTACTTACGGCGAGCGTCTCAAAGGCAAGGTGGTCGTGATCACCGGTGCCGCCCAAGGCATTGGCGAGGCGATCGTCGCGTGCTTTCAAGCCCAGCAGGCGCAGTTGGTGATCGGCGATATCCAGGGCGACAAGGTCGAGGCCGTTGCCGCTCACTGGCGCGAACGCGGCGCCCAGATCCATGCACTCCCTATCGATATCACCGCCAAGGAACAGTGGCAGGCGCTGGTCAACCTGGCCATCGAGCGCTTCGGGCGTGTGGATGTGCTGGTCAATTGCGCCGGGGTCAATGTGTTCCGCGACCCGCTGGAAATGACCGACGAAGACTGGCGCCGCTGCTTCGCCATCGATCTCGACGGTGCCTGGTTCGGCTGTCGCACGGTGTTGCCGCACATGATCGAGCAGGGCATCGGCAATATCATCAACATCGCCTCCACCCATTCCAGCCACATCATTCCCGGGTGCTTTCCGTACCCGGTGGCCAAACATGGCCTACTCGGCCTGACCCGCGCTCTGGGTATCGAATACGCGCCCAAAGGCATCCGCGTGAATGCGATTGCGCCGGGCTATATCGAAACCCAGCTGAATGTCGATTACTGGAACGGTTTCCCCGACCCCCACGCCGAACGCCAGCGCGCCTTCGACCTGCACCCGCCCAAGCGCATCGGCCAACCGGTCGAGGTGGCGATGACGGCGCTGTTCCTGGCCACCGACGAAGCGCCTTTTATCAATGCCACCTGCCTGATGATCGATGGCGGGCGGTCTGTGATGTACCACGACTAGAACCTGCCGCTCTCCAATAACAACAAGAGGTGCCGTTCATGAAAAAAGCCTTACGTGTTCTCGCTACCGCCGTGGCGTTCAGCAGCCTCAGCTCCTTCGCCCTGGCCGCTGATACAGTCAAAATCGGCTTCCTGGTCAAACAAGCCGAGGAACCTTGGTTCCAGACCGAGTGGGCCTTCGCCGAAAAAGCCGCCAAGGACAAGGGGTTTGAGTTGATCAAGATCGCCGTGCCCGACGGCGAGAAAACCCTGTCGGCCATCGACAGCCTGGCCGCCAACGGCGCCAAGGGTTTTGTGATCTGCCCGCCGGATGTGTCCCTCGGCCCGGCGATTGTGGCCAAGGCCAAGCTCAACGATATGAAAGTCATGGCGGTGGACGACCGTTTCGTCGACGCCAAGGGCAAGT